>CAYTIV010000141.1:0-1207 GCA_964437895.1 uncultured Methylotenera sp. | reverse complement strand
GCCAGTTCGTCACGCACCGCGGTGGAATCGCTTTCGCGATAGCGGCGCTGCAGGTTGTTGATAATGCCTTCAAAGGTGTGCGACTTGCTAAAAAAGCTGCCACGTTCGTTGAGGTATTTGAAATCAATTTGCTCGCGGCCAGAGCCAAACAGCAAGATTTGCTGCGTTTCTTCTGGCAGGCTTTCAAAGGGAGCTTCCAGGTCAAAGGTGTAGTGCTGACTCAGGCTGGCCAGCATTTGGAAGTAAAACTGGTTGCGCTTGTCCCAGCCTTTGATCGCCCCGCTTGCCAGTGACAGGTGCGGAAATGCGACCACCCGTTTGGGGTCAAAAAAGGTGACCTGACCGAGGCCGTCACATTTGGGGCACGCCCCCATGGGGTTGTTAAAGCTGAACAGGCGCGGCTCCAGCTCCGCCAGTGAGTAGTCACACACCGGGCATGAAAACTTGGCAGAAAACAGATGCTCATGTTCGGTATCCATTTCCAGCGCAATCACTTTTCCATCTGCCAGTCTCAGCGCTGTTTCCAATGATTCAGCAATACGCTGCTTCATGTCTTCGCGCACTTTAAGACGGTCTACGACCACATCCACACTATGTTTTGTCGTTTTGGCCAGCTGCGGCAGGCTGTCCATTTCATACACCTTGCCATCGATGCGCAAACGCACAAAGCCTTGCGCTTTCAAGGTATCAAATAAATCGAGTTGTTCGCCTTTGCGGTTGGAGACCACAGGCGCCAGAATCATCAGCTTGGTATCTTCTGGCAACTTGAGAATGCTGTCCACCATCTGGCTGACCGTTTGGGCTTCCAGTTTGATGCCATGTTCAGGACATTCCGGATCGCCTGCACGCGCAAACAATAAGCGCAGATAGTCATGAATCTCGGTGACGGTCCCCACCGTAGAGCGTGGGTTGTGGGAGGTGGATTTTTGTTCGATAGAAATGGCCGGTGATAGGCCTTCAATCAGGTCGACATCGGGTTTGTCCATGCGCGCCAAAAACTGACGGGCATACGCCGATAAACTTTCGACATAGCGACGCTGTCCTTCGGCGTAGAGCGTATCAAAGGCAAGCGACGACTTTCCAGAGCCAGAGAGGCCGGTCACAACCACCAGCTGGTTCCGAGGAATATCCAGATTGATGTTCTTGAGGTTGTGGGTGCGCGCCCCGCGAATTTTGATAAATTCCATGATACTTTCACGAACAGACA
>CAYTIV010000140.1:4139-5245 GCA_964437895.1 uncultured Methylotenera sp. | reverse complement strand
TAAGGCAGCGTTTTGGTTAGAGTTTGCACGGCCTGCCTATGCTTGGCGGGCATGGCGCTGGCCGGGAGTTTTACTGCTTCTGCTGCTGGCCGCATTCGCCTGGCAGCAATACCAGTTATTGCACACCGCGCGCGAACAGCTGGCCGCGCTCAGCCAGCGCCATCAGCAATGGCTGGCGCGTAGCGAGGCCCCTGCATTGGCGTCAGAGTCGATCTCAGCGCCACAGTCTGTGCCACCGCACCCGCACCCCCCCGCGCCTCGTTTGACAGCCGCTGAACAGCAAGCCGCCCAAACTGTGATGCAGCAACTTTCACTGCGCTGGTTTGACTTGCTGCAGGCACTCGAATCGCAGCAGGTGCCCGAGATTGCACTGTTGCAATTGTTGCCAGACGCGCATCGCGGCCAGTTTGTCCTGTCCGGTGAGGCTAAGAGTTATCAGGACCTGCTTAACTATGTCAGCCATTTACAGGCGCTGCCAGCACTGCATCAGGTGCATTTGCAAAAACACCAGGTTAATGACAGTCATCCGCAGCGCCCGGTCAGTTTTGAGATTGAGGGAGGCTGGCAACCATGAAGTCAGGCATGCTCGCTTGGGTGGGCGTCGTCCTCTGGGGGCTACGTCGTGCCGCGTTTTATCTGGGCTGGGTGCCTCTATTGGGCGTGCTGGGTTTGCTGATGGCCAGCGTTTGGCTGGCGCAGGCGGAGGCAGAGTCTCAAGCGGCTTTGGCCAGTCTGCAGGCTGAGGTGAGGCAACTGGCCAAGCGGCCTTCGCCACCCCCCCGCCCGGTTGCGCCAGTGGTGGTTGCAGCAGCAGTTAAAGACCCTTCAGAACAATGGCAGGCCTTATGGCAAGGCTTGCCGGCTTTTGCCGAACTGTCGCCACGTATGATGCAGATCGCCCGTTTGGCCGAGCAGCGACAAATTGCACTCGATATCGGTGATTATCAGTGGCAGGCCAAACCCACGCGCGGTGAGGCTGCGGGCTTACAGCAATTTGATATGCGCTTTACCATCCGCAGCGATTACCTGCGTTGCCGTCAGTTTGTACACGATGTGTTGCAAGCGTATCCGACCATGGCGCTCACCGGGCTTGAGTTGCGCAAAAA
>CAYTIV010000140.1:0-4039 GCA_964437895.1 uncultured Methylotenera sp. | reverse complement strand
ATGTGTTGCAAGCGTATCCGACCATGGCGCTCACCGGGCTTGAGTTGCGCAAAAATGAGACCGCACAGTCTGCGGTGGATGCCACGCTGACATTTTCAGTCTTTATCCATGAAGGAGCCGGGCATGGCGTCTAAGTCTTCTGCCATGACGCGCAGGCTGCTCTGGTCTGCTTTGTTGGTCACCTTAGGGCTGGTGGCCTGGCAGGCCTCGCAGGAAGACGCCCCGGAAACGGCACTGCCGCAAGTGAAGCGTCACCGTCCCTTGCCAGTGGCATCCGTGATACCGCCGCGCGAGACTGCGTTGGGTGTGGCTGTGTCGGGCGAGCCTGAGTCATCTGCGCCTGTGGCTACTATAGACCCCACGGCCACGCCGGTGCAGGGGAGTGCTGTACGCGTACTGCCGGACGCCCCTGCGAGCCACGCCTTGTTTGCTGCCCATGAATGGCTACCGCCACCGCCTAAACCAGAACCGCCGCCACCGCCAAAAGCGCCGCCCTTGCCTTATAGCTATGTCGGCAGCCTGCAAGATATGCCACAAGGCAATGTGGTGATGCTGATGCAACAGAAAAAAATGGTCATGCCTGTAATAGGCAGTCAGCTTGGCGGGCAATGGCGGCTGGACCGGGAGGATGCACAGTCGGTGTATTTCACCTTTTTACCTCTGAATCAAAAAGTAGTGCTGAGTAAAACCAAAACCGCAGCTGCCGCCGCACGTGCGAGCGATGCCGAGAATAACCTCCCAGAAGAAATCCTAAATCAATGATGCACATCCCTCAGAATATCAAGCAGCTAAACGCCTGGTCGCGTCTATGGATCGCCGTATTGCCGCCATTACTGTTATCGGCCTGCGCACTGACTTCACCCAAACTGACCGCCACCACACCAGAGGGGCGTGTGCAGGAGTTGGCGCAGAAGGTGGCTGAGCATCCTACCGATGCACCTTTGCGCCAGCGCTGGTTCAGAGAGCGTGAGCTGACCATCAATGCTTTGTCGAGCGAGGCCGAAGCGGCCGATGCCAGAGGCGATGTCGAGGTCGCCAAACAGCTGTATGCGCGCATTCTGATGCTCGACCCGTACCACGTCAAAGCGCAGGGTTATGCCCAAGCTAGCCAGCGTGAAGCGGCATTGCGTCAACAACTGGACACCGCCAGACAGCATATGGATCAGCCGCGCCGGGCGTTGAAAGAGGTGCGCGATATTTTGCTGGAGCAGCCCACCCATCCCGAGGCGCTGGCGCTGGAAAAACAGCTGGTGGCGATGGAAACACGCGCCCGAGCTGCCCTGCCACAGCTAGAAGTGAATCGTAGTCGGCCAGTAACGCTGGAGCTGCGCGACGCCAATATCAAAGTGGTGTTTGAGGCACTGTCACGCGCCACTGGTATCAACTTTGTGCTGGACAAGGATATCAAGCCTGATACCAAGGCCTCGGTATTTGTTAAAAAGATGCCGATTGAGGATGCGATAGACATGATATTGACCAGCAATGGCTTGCAGAAAAAAGTGCTGTCTGCCAGTAGCATACTGGTGTATCCCGCCACCCAGCAAAAGAGCAAAGATTATCAAGACCTGCTGATTCGCAACTTTTACTTTGCGAACACCAG
The DNA here is from genome assembly GCA_964437895.1 of uncultured Methylotenera sp. GTDB lineage: Bacteria > Pseudomonadota > Gammaproteobacteria > Burkholderiales > Methylophilaceae > Methylophilus. The sequence continues at coordinate 2,439 of CAYTIV010000140.1, read as the reverse complement.
TGCCAAACTGAGTGCCGATATGTTGCGGTCTATACTGAAAGTCCGTGATATTTTTGTGGATGAGCGTCTCAACATGCTGGTGCTCAGAGATCGCCCAGAGGTGCTGGCGCTGGCCGAAAAAATGATCAAGGCGCAGGATATTGCCGACCCCGAAGTGATGCTGGAGATTGAGGTGCTGGAGATCACGCGCGGCAAAATGAACCAGCTGGGTATCGTCTATCCGTCGTCATTGACGGTGATTGATAGTCAACTGACGCTAGACTCCATCAAGCGGATCAAATCGACCACGCTTGGCCTTAGCCCCAACCCCAGCCTACAGTTCAAAACCACGGATAGTGATCTGAATCTGCTGTCCAATCCGCGCATTCGCGTCAAAAACAATGAAAAAGCCAAGGTGCTGGTGGGTAACAAGGTGCCGGTGATTACCACCAATACCACCGCCAACGTGGGCACTTCGGAGAGTGTTTCTTATGTCGATGTTGGCCTTAAGCTGGAGGTGGAACCGCGTGTCATGCTGGACGATTTTGTCAGCATCAAGGTGAATCTGGAGGTGAGCTCGCTGGGCGAGGCGGTCACGCTGAGCAATAACTCCAAGGTGTATAACATAGGCACACGCAACGCGAGTACGATGCTGCGCCTCAAGCATGGCGAGACACAGATTCTGGCCGGTTTGATTCAGGACTCAGAGCGCAAAAATGCGGACAAGGTGCCAGGCTTAGGCGAGATCCCGCTGCTGGGTAGATTGTTCTCGCGCCACATCGACGAAAAAAACAAAACCGAAATCGTGCTCGCCATCACGCCCAAGGTGCTTAGCAACGTCACCTTGCCCGAAGCCTCCTTCTCCGAATACTGGAGTGGCACCGATACCATCATCTCTGACAAGCCCTTGCTGAACACCCCGTCTGGCAATAGTGGCGGTCGCGTGTCGTCTGGCCGTAACAGTGCGGTAGCGGTTCCCGTAGACGAGCCGCCTGAGACGGCGCCAACGCCCGAGCCAGCCGCTTTGCCCGCGCCTGATGCAGCACCTGCCGGTAGTGAGTCGCAGGCGCCAGCATCGAGTGCGCCTGGCTTGTCTAACAATGTCAGAGAGATGTCTGAGCAGCCCACCACCAGCCTCCCTGCACCCAAGGTGATTCCGTAATGGCGTGCAGCTTCACGACTTTGGTTCGGCCACGCGCCGCCGCTGGGTTTACGCTGATAGAGCTGATGGTCTCGCTGACCATCATCGCCGTGATGGCCAGTGTGGCCACCCCCATGATACAACTCACGCTCAAACGGCAGAAAGAGCAGCAATTGCGCACACAGTTACATGAGTTACGCCGTGCCATCGATGCTTACAAAAAAGCCAGTGATGATGGGCGCATTCGCAAAAATGCCGATGCCAGCGGCTATCCGCCCAATTTGCAGGTGCTGGTGGACGGTGTCGAAGATGCCAAAAACCCCAAGCATGTGCGTCTGCGTTTTTTGCGGCGTATCCCGCAGGACCCCATGCTGCAAGGCGCTGAAAGCGCGTCGCCCAGCCAGGCTAGTGGCTGGGGGTTGCGTAGCTATGACAGCCCGCCGGAGCAGCCACGCTACACGCAGGATGTGTACGATGTGTATTCACTCAGCACGCACACGGGAATCAATGGAGTGCCTTATGCCCAGTGGTAAATCAAACGCGCGCGGCTTTACCTTGATAGAGCTGCTGGTGGTGCTCTCCATTTTAGCCTTGCTACTGTCGCTGGCCGTGCCACGTTATTTCAGCGGCGTGCAGCGCGCCAAAGAGCAGGCCTTGCGTCAACAGCTCGCTACCACGCGCAAGGCGCTGGATGAGTACTACGCCGACCAGGGCCAGTATCCCGACAGTTTGCAGGCGCTGGTCGATAAGCATTATCTGGATAAGCTGCCCTGGGATCCGCTGACCGAAAGCCAGGAGGCCTGGGTGATTACGCCCCCGGAGTTACCTATCAATGGGGCGGTGTACACCTTGCACAGTAGCGCAGTCGGGCAGGCGGAGGATGGCACGGCCTATGCGGAGTGGTAAGTGCAAGGCCCAGGAATACGCCCAGGGTTTTTCTGATAGCCCGAGTTTTTCTTCTACCTTGGGTTTGTCTTCTAGGATTTCTTCTTCTAGGGGTTTTTCATATATTGCGGTCATGGTGACTCTGGTGATTGCCGCCATTGGCATGCGCGGCGCGGCCATCTTATGGCAGCAGCAGGTGCAGCGCAGCCTAGAGGCACAATTACTAGAGACCGGTGAAGCCTACCGGCTGGCGATCGGCCGTTATTACGAGGCCACGCCACAGCCAGTCAAAGTCTATCCGCTACAGATAGAAGAGTTGCTGGAGGATAAGCGCTTTCCGGTGCCTAAACGTCACTTACGAAAACTGAGTCCGGACCCATTTTTTGCGCGAGAGCCTATGGTGATCATACGCAAAGATGGGCGCATTATCGGCG
>CAYTIV010000139.1:0-5324 GCA_964437895.1 uncultured Methylotenera sp. | reverse complement strand
CGCCATATGATACAACAAATGCCCGCCATCCAATACTGGAATTGGTAGCAGATTCAAGACAGCAATACTGATACTGAGCAAGGCAATAAATCCAATGTAGGGCTTGAGTCCGAGATCGGCTGACTCGCCCGCTGCATCGGCAATGCTCACCGGGCCACTAATCGCTTTGAGAGAAGCTTGGCCAATCAGCATATTCTTCAGCATTTTCAGGGTAAACAGGATGGTTTCTTGCATCTTTTCTAGCGCCCGCTGGGCAGCTGCACCCGCACTGTAGTACCGCGTAACCTGATAGGGGCTCAGGTCTACGGCAGACATATCAACCGCAGCACCCAGGCGCCCCATTTTTTGACCTGCCTGCTGCACCAGCTCCGGAATCAGCTTCACCTCAAACACACGCTCAGCTCGCTGGTATTGCACATGGAGTGGTCGGGCTGGGCTCGCTCTCACCAGTTTCACAAACTGCTGCCAATCTGCCACTGGTTTACGATTCACCTGCAGGATACGATCACCTGCCTGCAAGCCACTTTGCGCGGCCACCGAACCAGCCATCACCTCACCAATCACCGCAGGCACCACCGGCATCATCATGCTCAGACCCGCTTTCTGCATGACCTCTCCATCAGGTTCGCCCTTGAGCTGCTGCAAGGCCAGTACCTGTTGGTGCACTTCACCCTGTGGCGTTCTGGTCATCACAGTCACGGCCTGATGCCCTATCCAGCTTTCAAGCATCTGCCACTGTGCCTCTTGCCAGCTAATCACGGCTTTGCCGTTCATGGCGACAATCAGGTCACCCTGACGTAGTTTGGCAGCGGCGGCCAGTGAACCCGCTTCAATTTGGCCGATAAAAGGTTTAAAACCAATCTCGCCCTGGGCAATCAAGCCCCAATAGCAGACGAAAGCCAGCAATAAATTAGCCAGCGGCCCTGCGAATACGATCCACATTTTGGCGGCAATCGACTGGCGGTCAAAGGCCTGAGACCAGTCATCCACCACGGGCGCATCATGCGCAGTATCATGCCCATCCAGCATTCTGACGTAGCCGCCCAGCGGAATCCATGACAACACCCATTCAGTCGCTTGCGGATGGGCTTGGTAGCGAAACACGGGGTGGCCAAAGCCAATGGAGAATCTGAGGACACGTACCCCACAACTGCGGGCGGCCAGATAGTGGCCGAACTCATGAATGGTGACCAGCACACCGATCGCAACGACAAAGGCCAAGATGGCGGTCATGCGTGGATGGCCTTGCGTTGTATTGACGACTGACGCGCCAAAGCCGTTTGCACTTGGCTACGCGCTTCAGCATCGACCGCCAGCAATTGCTCTATGCTGCTTACCGATGCCACCGGCATCTGCTGCAACGTTGCCTCAAGCAGACGCGGAATATCCAGATATGTAATTTCTTCGCGCAGGAAAGCCGCCACGGCCACCTCATTGGCGGCATTCAAAATGGCGGGCGCAGTGCCGCCCGCTGCCAGCGCTTCATAAGCGAGCCGCAGACAGGGAAAGCGCACCGTATCCGGCGCTTCAAACTCAAGCTTGGCCACTTCGATCAGGCTTAGCGGTTTAACCCCTGAGGCGATGCGTTCTGGATAAGCCAGACCATAGGCAATCGGCGTACGCATATCAGGGTTACCCAGTTGGGCCAAAATGCTGCCATCAACGTAGGACACCATGGAATGAATGACACTTTGCGGGTGCACCACGACTTCGATTTGCTCCGGGCGCGCGTTAAACAGCCAGTGGGCCTCAATTACTTCTAGCCCTTTATTCATCAGCGTGGAAGAATCTATGGTGATTTTGGCGCCCATCACCCAATTGGGATGTTTGAGTGCCAGTGCCGGAGTCACTTCTGCTAACTGTGCCTGCGTGTAGCGCCTAAAAGGGCCGCCCGACGCGGTTAAAATAATCTGATTGACGCCAACTTCACCCAGATCCGCATAGCCTTGACGCGGCATCGCTTGGAAGATGGCGTTATGTTCACTGTCTATCGGCAGCAAGGTCGACTGCCCCTGCTTGACGGCATCCATGAATAACTGGCCAGCCATGACCAAGGTTTCCTTGTTGGCCAGCAGGATTTTTTTACCCGCCTGCGCCGCCGCCAAGGCAGGCAACAGGCCAGCAGCGCCCACAATGGCAGCCATCACAATCGTCACTTCTGGGTGGGCAGAGACCTCGGTCAAACCAGCAACGCCTGCCAACACTTGCACCGGCAACTGTTCTGCCGCCACACGCTCACGCAAGCGATCAGCTGCTGTGGCATCCTGCATCACAGCAAAGCGCGGCCGAAAACGGGCACATTGTTGCAGCATGGCGTCGACATTGTGGTGGGCCGTTAAGGCAAATACGCCATAGCGATCGGGGTGCTGGGAGATCACATCCAGCGTCTGTTGACCGATGGTGCCTGTGCTGCCCAGTATGGTGACGTATTGCACGCTGACCTCTTAAAACGAATATGACTGTTGCCAGTACTGAAACCAGAACAGTAGACAGAGCCCAATAGGCAACGCAGGAATCACACCATCGACGCGATCTAACAAGCCACCGTGGCCTGGCAGAAAATGACCGCTATCTTTGAGATTAGCCCGACGCTTGAAAAAAGATTCAAACAGGTCGCCGTAGATCCCCGCGATCGTGATCAGCCACAACCCCGGAATCACGTACCAACTGTCCACCGCACCACTGAGTTTTAACACCGCCGCATACACTGCAACCGCAAACAAGGCGCCGGCCACGCCCTCCCAGGTTTTACCCGGACTAATTGCAGGCGCCAGCTTATGACGACCAAACTGCTTACCGGCAAAATAGGCGGCACTGTCAGCCAGCCAGATCGTGGCAATCATTGCCAGCAATACCAGCGGGTTGATTTCCTTTGCCACCACCAGCGCCAGCCATAGCGACATCATCAAAAAAACACCGAGGATGGCATTCAATACCCTGTGCGCTGAAAAGCGGTTGTGATAGAGCGCAACCGGCACCACCACCAGCCAGAACACACTCATGAGTGCAAATACTTGCAGCGCATGGTAAAAAAACCAGTGAAAACCCTGACTCACCAGCAGCGTCAGCGCCGTCACACCTAGCAATGCCGAAACTGCCATGTAGCCGCGTCCCTGCAACGTATTCAGCTGCAGAAAGCCAGCCCATTCATGCAGGCAGACCAAGGTCAATCCGAGCATAATTGCCGCCCAAGCAAACAGTGGTAACCAGAACAATGCGGGTAAAAACAACCCTAGCAACACAATGGCGGTAAGAATTCTGGTTTTAAGCATAATCAGGAAGCATCAGGGTCTGCCAGTTGTTCACTGGTGCGGCCGAAACGGCGCTCACGTTGACGGTAGGAGATCAACGCGGTCTCAAAGGCCGCATCATCAAAGTCCGGCCACAAGGTGGGGGTAAAGTAAAGCTCGGTGTATGCCAGTTGCCACAACAGAAAATTACTAATGCGTGTCTCGCCACCGGTACGAATAAATAGATCCGGCTCAGGCGCATAAGGCATGGAGAGATAAGGGGTCAGGTCATTTTCCTGAATTTGATCGATCTGCGGCTGCGCTTTAAGCAACGCATTCATAGCATTCACCACGTCCCAGCGGCCGCCATAATTCACAGCAATCGTCAGAATCAGCCCGGTATTGGCCGCGGTTTTCTGCTCGGCTTCAAGCATCTTTTCTTGCAAGGCGGCATTAAAGGCAGAACGGTCACCAATCAGCTTAAGGATCACATTAGCTTCGTGCAGTTTTTTTACTTCACGATCCAGCGCTTCCAAAAACAAGCTCATGAGAAAAGTGACTTCTTCGGGCGGGCGACGCCAGTTCTCGCTACTGAAGGCAAACAAGGTCAGATATTTGATATCCAGCCTGACGCAGGCCTTCACCAGCGCACGCACCGACTCCAGACCACGCTTGTGACCAGCCACGCGCGGTAAGAAACGTTTTTTGGCCCAACGTCCATTGCCATCCATGATGACGGCAACGTGTTGCGGCACGGCTTCTGTGGCCGGTACCTGCTTGGTGGAACTGGAAAATAAACCCAAATCGCTACCCGATTCCCGATGTGCGGTTAAACCGCCATCAAATCTGTTTCTTTTTGCTGCAGAATCTTGTCGACTTCAGTCACAGCCTTATCGGTCATTTTCTGAACTTCGTCTTGGGCACGGCGCTCATCATCCTCAGAAATCGCTTTGTCCTTGATCAGCTTTTTCAGCGCATCATTGGCATCACGACGCACGTTACGGATAGCCACTTTGGCCCCCTCGCCTTCTGAACGAACGATTTTGGTCAGATCACGGCGACGCTCTTCGGTCAGCATCGGCATCGGCACGCGGATCAAATCACCATTGGTCGCCGGATTCAGACCAAGATCACAGTCACGGATGGCTTTTTCCACTTTGGCAATCATGTTTTTTTCATAAGGCTGTACGTTCAATGTACGCGCATCGCCTAGATTGACGTTCGCCACCTGATTCACAGCGACCATAGAGCCATAGTATTCCACCATCACATGGTCCAACAAGCCGGTGTGGGCACGGCCAGTACGGATTTTTGCCAGATCGGTTTTCAGGGCCTCCAGCGATTTGTGCATCTTCTGCTCAGCAGATTTTTTGATATCTTCAACCATCGTATTCTCCAATTGACAGGTGTCAGGCTCAGGCCATGACACGTGTACCTTCATTTTCGCCCAGAATCACGCGTTTTAACGCGCCTTCTTTAAAGATGCTGAATACAGCAATCGGCATCTTCTGGTCACGGCACAGCGTAAAGGCCGTGGCATCCATCACCTTGAGGTTCTTGTTGATCGCCTCGTCATACGACACGATGTCGTAGCGGCTGGCGGTTGGATCTTTTTTCGGGTCAGCCGTGTAAATACCATCAACTTTAGTCGCTTTCAGCACGATCTCGGCATCGATTTCAACGCCACGCAATGCGGCTGCAGTGTCCGTGGTAAAAAAAGGGTTGCCAGTGCCAGCGCCAAAAATCACGACTTTGCCTTCTTCGAGGTAGCGAATCGCTTTGCCGCGAATGTAGGGTTCTGCCACCGCTTCAATATTCAGGGCACTCTGCACACGCGCCGCAACACCCGCGTGCTTCATGGCATCTTGCAAGGCCATGGCATTCATCACCGTAGCCAGCATGCCCATGTAGTCAGCTGTTGCTCGATCCATGCCTTCAGCCGCAGGCGCTACACCACGAAAGATGTTACCGCCACCAATCACAATCCCTACCTGTACGCCCATGCTGACGACTTCTTTGACCTGCGACACAATGGCGGTCACGGTTTCACGGTTGATGCCATAAGCATCATAGCCCATCAGCGCTTCTCCGGAC
>CAYTIV010000138.1:0-5445 GCA_964437895.1 uncultured Methylotenera sp. | reverse complement strand
ACGAATCTCCAAAAATGTTGTTTTCACAACTTGTGTAAGGATATTGCTTTTTAAGAATCGAGCGCTTAAAACGCTCAACCTCGATAACTCCTGCGGAATCACTTAAAGCATTTCCAACAAGGTCAGAGCAATTTTTGCAAATCAGAGTAGGCTGGCGCAAGTGAATACGTCAAATTGCTTAGCCCAACTTGAATTTGTTGTAGATTTACAACAATCTTATCGACGGGCAAACCGTTTATCACCAGAATAGTGCGTGATTTGCACGCCTAATCAAAATAAATTTACTTAAAAGTTTCTGCTAGCATGGCTATGCTTTAAAGTGTGTTTTCGCCACACTTCTTTTTAAATTATATAAAGGTAGGGGTTTTCATGATTTCCGACATACAGTTATGTAGTCGATTCATTGATACATTGGATTGGATTTGTCAGGTGCTGATTCGGCATGCTGACGACTTTCATGTGGCGCTGGTAAAAATTGCCTACGGCGATGACAACACCCTGGGTGAAGCTTATGGCGCGCCAGAGGCTTTACGACAGCTCTCTTCACTTTCGCATGATTTGCAACGCACGTTCCGCCGGTCTGATCTGGTGGGTAGAGAGGGCACAGACTTCTGGATTCTGTTTCCTTACACCCGCGTGACTGATAATGTTTATGACAAGTTGATCGATGTGTTGCAAAGTGCGCAGCACCAAAATCTGAACATCGTTGAACGTGAGATTGCGATTTTTGAATTACCGCTGATCTATCAAAAAGCGTTGATGAAACCAGATAGCGGCATGACTTTATTACAACACCTGAAAGCCAATCAGTCTGAATTGGCCACGCACGTCTTCAAACTCGCCAACCTCTAAGGTATCTTCATTATTGCCAGCTGAGCTGGCTGATTAATATTTTGACAGGCGCAGGCAGTGCTGCCGTGGCCGCCTCAGAGATGGGCAACCACAGCATATTGGCTGGCAGCACGCCTCTGGCAGCCATGAGCTGCAGGGGCTGTGGCGTAATGTGTAACTTGAAATGGGTGAAAGTGTGCGCCAACACCGGCATGACCTCCAGCGGTTCGCAATGCAGCCCCCATGTTTTTTGCGCATGCTCGGTAGCGATGTCGGTCAGCGGCATTTCCGGCAGGCTCCATAAACCACCCCAGATGCCTTGATTCGGCCTACGCTCCAGCAATACCTCACCGGCATCCACTATCATGAGCATGGTAGTCTGTTTTTCTGGTAAAGCCTTACGCGGCTTGGGCGCAGGCAACTGTGAGACCCGTTGTTGCACATAGGCTTGGCAAGCGTCTTGCATGGGACAACTGCCACAACCCGGCTTGCTGCGTGTACACAAGGTGGCGCCAAAATCCATCAAGCCTTGCACATAGGCCGGCAAATCGGTTTCTGGCAACAGCGCTTCGGCAATCTGCCACAGTTTTTTTTCGACCTCAGGCAACCCCGGCCAGCCATCGACCCCATGCAACCTTGCCAGAACGCGCTTCACGTTCCCATCTAGAATTGTTTGCCGCTGATTAAAAGCAAATACACTGATGGCGGCGGCCGTGGAGCGACCGATGCCTTTTAGCGTCTGTATGGTTTCAAAACCCTCGGGAAAGACCCCAGCGTGTTCACGCACAATCGTTTGCGCCGCATGGTGTAGATTGCGTGCGCGGGAATAATAGCCCAGCCCGCTCCAGTAACGCATGACTTCGTCTTGCTCGGCAGCGGCCAGGCTGGCAATCGTGGGGAAACGTTGCATAAAACGGTCGTAATAACCGATGACCGCTGAAACCTGAGTTTGCTGTAGCATGATCTCGGACACCCATACGGCGTATGGGTCTCTGGTCTGCTGCCAAGGCAAATCATGGCGACCATGCGCCTGCTGCCAGGCGATGAGTTTTTGGGCAAACTGACTCACGCGCGCTAAAAATTCAACAACTTTTTCAACGCCTTTTCTTTCAGCGCATCCGCAGGCTTGCTCTCTTCAGGGGGTGAGCCTTCAGGTTTGGCGCTATCCGCCCCGGAAGCTGCGCTGCCAGGCTTGCCATTCAACAATCCTTTGAGCGCATCCGCCTTGTTTTCGCCCCCCATCAGCGACTTGACCGCGCCGGCCTTATCCGCACCCAACTTGTCTGACAAGGCATCCAGCGCCAGTGATTTGGCCAGCGCCTGCCCCATTGCGGCCATATCCACGGCAAATTGGGGGGCCGCAAACGTGCCGCTGATTTTAATGGGAATGCTCACACTGCCAAGTTGTTCAGCCTCTTTACCGCCCTGCCCTTTCAGCGAATTCACCAGCGTAGGTTTAGCCAGATAGCTGATGCGTTCCTTGCCGATATCGATATCGCCCTTGCTCTCGCCTTTAGTCAGGCGAAAAACGGGCGCCTTCATCGCCAGATCGTCGTTGTGCGCGACACCGTCTTTGAGGCTAAAGCTAGCCGTTAACTCACTAAAATCCGTTTTTTTATTTTTGTCTGCATCTGCATTGGCCTGTCCCTTGAGCGCATTCAACTTGCTTTTGGCGTCGCGTATGGTGCCGGCCAGGTCAAACCCCTTGATGGCGCCATCCGCCATCCGCAAATCAACCGCACCACTGAGAGACTTTTTTAGCACAGTCACCGTAGGGCCTTGCGCCTTCACATTCAGGCTCAGATTGCCGCTGCCTGACAACATATCGTTATTAATGGTATCGACGAGCAAAGGGCCAACCGCAATATTTTGCAGGCTCTGCTGTATGACAAAGGCGGGGGTGGCACGTGCATCCAGCTTGATTGAACCACGCACCGTGCCCTGATAGACATCGACATTCAGTGGGTCTAGGCTGGCCAAGCCATCCTGCGCCTTCAAACCAATATTGAGATTTTTGGCCTCGGTATTGCCGTATTTGAGCCAGCCGATACGGATGTTTCCCTGGGCATTGAGCGCTTTCAATGGCGACAGGTCGATGGGCTGCTCAGCCTGCGGGGTCGATTTTTCGGCGGGTTGACGCGCACTGTTGTCTGCCTTACTTGCCGGCAGATAACGGTTTACATCTAGCTTGTCGATATTCAGATCAAAGTTGTACAAGGGCTTGCTAAACTGGCTGATCGCCACATGACCTTGAATATGCGAGTCATCCAGTCTGACATCCAGTCCCTGCAAGGCCAGCTTCTGACCATCGGCCTTAATGCCCACGTTCAGGCCACTCAAGGTATAAGGGCTATAGAGAATTTTGCCAATATTGATATTGCCGTCCAAAAATAGTGTTTTCAGCGCACTTAAATCGGCCGGCTTTTCTGATGTTGGGCTGGCTTTAACATTGGATGCAGCCGCGGTGTTCGCCTGGCTAGCTTGCCCCAACAAGGCGTTCAGGTTGAGCGTATCGGCATGCAGTTTGAATCCAATATGCGGGGTGGCGAATCCGGCCACACTCACATCGCCATTCAGCTTGGTCTCAGCCAGCGTTAAATCGAAGTTGGTTTTGGCCTGCTCCTGTTTCACGTTGGCACTGGCTGCCAGTTTGAATTGCCCCTGCATAGCACCTTGAGGCAGCGCAGGATCTTTGATATCAAAACGACCCGCCAGCGCAGGCACTTCGAATATCTGATCCGCTAAATTGGCCTTTACCGGCGATGCAAAATGCCCCACCACCTTGCGCGGACCGGCGTTGACTTCGACGTCTGCCGTCAGGCCTTTGCTTTCCACGGTGTTTTGCTTGCCCGTTAACTCGGCCAGCACCAGCGCAAGGCTGAAATCGCCATGGGCATCTTTCTGGCTGAGCGCCAGCGACACTTTATCGCTGCTGATCTGCTGCGCATTCAGTTTAAGCGCGGGCGCCTGCAAGCTGAGCTTGCGCATTACGCCTTTAAAACTGCCCTGCATAGCCAGATTGAGCCCACTGACATCGAGTGCCGTGTGAGCCGCATCCACATCGATTGCGCCCGATGCCGTCACGGTCACATCCTCGCCATCCAGCATGGCGCCTTTGAGCTGCGCATCCAGCCCTTTGATGACAAAATGCTTGGCCTCCGGATCAGCCATCACACTGGCTTTAAGGGTTGCATGGCTATCCAGCGCTGGCTGGCTGGCCGTCAGGTGAAAGTCGGTCGCAATATCAAACGGCTGCTTCAGGGCGACCTGGCCGGTTGTCAGATTAAACTGGTCTGCGCGATAGCGTGCACCAGAAGCCTCGTTCACAAAGCTAGCTGCGGTATGCGTGATTTTGATGCCCTGCACATCAAAGTTAATCTGCTCAGATTCAGATTCCTCTTTGCTGAGCAGATCATCAAAGTTGAAGCTTCCGTCGGCATGTTGCACCACATTCACTTGCGCACCATCCAGATACACAGTGTCTACCACGATTTGTTTTTTAAGCAGCGGCAACACGGCCAAAGCCACTTTGGCGCTTTTAATCGAGGCAAACGGTTTATCAGACTGGTGCTCAGAAAGCGAAATCTCACCGAGGTCGGCGCCAATTTTTGGCCAGAAACTCAACTGGATATCGCCCTTGATCTCCAGTGTGCGTTGCTTTTTGTTCTTGACCAGTTGAATGACCGTGGCTTTGTAATCGTTGGGGTTAAATGTGAGCGCCAGATAGACGACCAGTAGCACGATGACCGCAAGCAATGCGGCCACGCCCAAGGCAATTTTTTTGAACAGCGCTTGATTCATGCAGACACCCCAGACTTAATTAATGGGCAAAAAATAGCAGTACGAAAATGCCGAACACGATGCGGTACCAGGCAAATACCGCAAATGAATGCTGTGCCACAAAGCGGATCAGGGCACGAATCACCAACAGTGCTGACAAGAATGAGACCACAAAGCCGAGCAAAAAGGTCCAAGCATCATCCACAGAGAGCAGGTCGCGCGCCTGATAGAGGTCTAGCCCGGTAGCCGCGAACATGATGGGTAAGGCCAGAAAAAACGAAAACTCGGTCGCGGTCTGGCGGCTCAGGCCAAAACACATGCCGCCAAGAATCGTGGCGCCTGAACGCGACATGCCTGGAAACAGCGCCAGCGATTGCGCAAAACCAATTTGCAAGGCTTGCTTGGCAGATATCTGGTCAACATCGCGCGTTTGCCCGGCCGGGGCAAATTTCTCGATCAGCAAAATCAGAATGCCGCCGACCACCAGTGCAATCCCCACCGTGAATGAGGAAAACAGGTACTGTTTAATCTGGTGATGAAAAGCGAGGCCGATCAGCGCGGCGGGTAAAAAGGCTATGATCAGGTTACGGACAAAATGCTGGGCATTGGTATCGGTTTGGATGCGTTGCACGGTGTGCCACAAGCGCTGGCGGTATTCCACGCACACCGCCAGAATCGCACCCAGCTGAATAATGATTTCAAACACATCACGTTTGTCTTTAGAGAGAAAATCCAGCCACTCTCCGGTGATGATCAGATGTCCTGTACTACTCACAGGGATAAACTCGGTCGCGCCTTCGACCAGGCCCATGATCACGGCCTTCAGCATCAAAT
>CAYTIV010000137.1:0-5448 GCA_964437895.1 uncultured Methylotenera sp. | reverse complement strand
CCACAGGTGATCGATATTACCCACGCCCCAGGTCGCTGCCGACTCATTCCCGACAATCTCGTCCATGCCTTTGGATAAATCCATTTCGATGACGGGAATATGTATCTTGGACTTGGTCGAGAAAAACGCTTTAACTACCGGGCGCAGCAAGCTCTCGGGAGACTGCTTGGTGACGACCGCCAAGCGCCCTGACTTGAGAATCACCACGGTCCCAATCGGGTAGATGCCCAAACTTTTGACAAAGGCTTTGAAAATCACCGGATCAAAATGGCCCGCCCAGCTCGCCATGCGTTTAAGCGCCATGCCTGGCTCCCAGGCCGGTTTGTAGGCACGCGTAGAGGTGACGGCATCATAGACATCGCAAATGGCGCCCATCTTGGCATAAAGGCTAATCTGCTCGCCATTGAGCCGCTCGGGATAACCGGAGCCATCCATCTTTTCATGATGATGCAAACAGACATCCAGCGTCACCGGGTCGGCAATATTGGCCTTGAGCAACATGTCGTAGCCGATTTTAGGATGCTGGCGAATCACATCAAACTCGTTATCACTCAATGAGCCGGGTTTGTTCAGAATATCGAGGGGAATGCCGGCTTTGCCCAGATCGTGCATCAATCCCGAGAAACCGGCCTGCTTGACCTGATCCTCGGATAAATTCAACTCTTTGGCCAACGCCGTCATCAAGGCGCAGACGGCCACTGAATGCATGTAGGTATAATCATCGACGGTCTTCAGGCGGACTAAACTGATGAGCGCATGCGCATTGCGTGCTACCGAGTCTGCAATCTCTTCCACAATCGGCATCACGGCTTCGGCTTCAATCGCCTTACCCATGCGCAGATCCTGAAACATGGACGCGACTGCTTTACGTGAAGACGCAATAATCTTGGTCGCCTGCTCACGCTCTTCTTCCAAAGAGGTCGGTTTACGACGCTCGGCCTCGGCATCGGCCACCGAAACCTCAGGCGCAGGCGGCTCACCGGGGCCATCCAGTTCCAACATCGCCATTTCCTTGTCAGACAAGGGCTGATGGTCAACCACCTCTTCGCTGACGGCAACATCCAAGCCTTGGCTGATATCGATGACGACTTCTTGCAACTTGCTGGCGTGCAGCTTTTTCAGATCCGCAGGATCTTTCAGTACAAACTTGGTGCGCCAAAAAGGGTGGTCCATCCATGGCCCTTTGAGCTCATGGATGTACATGCCCATACGCACGTCTTTGACTGAAATTGTTTTTAACATTTTTTGATTGATACCCTGGGCCTGCTACAGACTCTTATCCTACATCTGTTTAACGACACAAAATCAAAAAAAAAGAGGGCTAAATGCCCTCTTCAACTGACTTTTATAATATCTTTACCTTGCCAGTGGCAAGCTGGGTTTACAAGCCTGCTGCGGCACGCAGTGCTGCGGCTTTGTCTGTGGCTTCCCAGCTGAATTCTGGCTCATCGCGGCCAAAGTGGCCGTATGCCGCCGTTTTGCTGTAAATCGGACGCAGCAGATCCAGCATCTTCACGATGCCTTTAGGACGCAGGTCAAAATGCTCACGCACCAACTGGGTCAGGCGTTCATCAGAGACCTTACCTGTGCCATAGGTTTCCACCATGATAGATGTAGGCTGAGCCACACCAATGGCGTAACTGACTTGCACCAGGCATTTGTCGGCCAGACCGGCGGCCACAATGTTTTTAGCCACGTAACGGCCCGCATATGCGGCAGAACGGTCCACTTTAGAGGGGTCCTTGCCGGAGAATGCACCACCACCATGCGGCGCAGCGCCACCATAGGTGTCGACAATAATCTTACGGCCAGTCAGGCCACAATCGCCTTGCGGGCCGCCGATCACAAAGCGGCCAGTCGGGTTGACCAGATACTTGATCTCGCCCTTGATTAACTCCGCTGGCAGCGTCGGTTTGATGATTTCTTCAATCACGGCTTCACGGATCGCTTCCAGCGTCATTTCTGGGGCATGCTGCGTGGATACCAGCACGGTATCAATGCTATGCGGCTTGCCATCCACATAGCGAATAGTCACTTGTGACTTGGCATCTGGACGCAACCATGGCAAACGGCCATCCTTGCGCAATTGTGACTGACGCTCCATCACGCGATGGCTCAGCCAGATCGGCAATGGCATCAGTTGTGGGGTTTCGTTGACGGCATAGCCAAACATCAGCCCCTGGTCACCTGCACCTTGGTCTAACGGGTCATCATTAGCATTGTCCACGCCTTGCGCGATATCGGGAGACTGCTTGTCATACGCGACCAGTACCGCGCAACCTTTGTAGTCGATACCGTAATCGGTGTTGTCATAGCCGATACGTTTCACCGTATCACGCGCCACCTTGATGTAATCCACATTGGCCGTGGTGGTGATTTCACCGGCCAACACAATCAGGCCCGTGTTGGCCAGCGTTTCAGCGGCAACACGTGCGGTGGGATCCTGTGCCAGAATGGCATCCAGAATACTGTCGGAAACCTGATCAGCAAGTTTGTCAGGATGGCCTTCGGAAACGGACTCCGAAGTAAAAAGATATTCACTCATGTTTGACGCCTTGAAAAGATAAAAAGTTAATAAATGCGACAGACTAAAGGCTGAAGCCGGCCGCTAATTGAGAACAGGAGATTTTACCTGAGTTCATCATACCCAAGGAATAAATCTTGTTCGCGTAGATGTCTTCAACGGCTCGATGCGGTATCATCTTGAGCTATGAAATTACGATTTACCAAAATGCAGGGCGCAGGCAACGACTTTGTCGTCATTGATGCCACCCGCCAGCCGGTGACGCTGAGCCATGCTCAGATTCAGCACATTGCCAACCGCTATTTCGGCGTAGGCTGTGACCAGCTATTGATGGTGGAGTCCACCACCACACCCAATGTAGACTTCCGCTACCGCATTTTTAATGCGGATGGTGGCGAGGTGGAGCAATGTGGCAACGGGGCGCGCTGCTTTGTGCGCTTTGTGGTTGAAAAAGGCCTGACCGACAAGCGTGAGATCCGGGTGGAGACCGCCAGCGGCATCATTACCCTGATGCTGCAAGAAGATGGCCAAGTGACGGTTAACATGGGCGCGCCACGTTTTGCCCCGGCACAGATTCCTTTTGAGTCCAGCGAGCAGGCCACGACTTACGCCCTGCCTCTGGCGCATGAAACGGTGACCGTCAGTGCGGTATCTATGGGCAATCCGCATGCGGTCATGCTGGTGGATAACGTACATACGGCCGAAGTTGCGAGCCTGGGGCCGCAAATCGAGTCGCATCCGCGCTTTCCGCAGCGCGTCAATGCTGGCTTTATGCAAGTCCTTAACATGCATGAGATCAATCTGCGTGTGTACGAGCGTGGCAGTGGCGAGACACTGGCATGTGGCACCGGCGCCTGTGCAGCCGCAGTCAGCGGCATCCAGCTGGGCGCATTACAAACCCCGGTCAAGGTACATACCCGTGGCGGTATCCTGACCATACAATGGGCAGGCGGCGATGCGCCAGTGATGATGACCGGACCCGCAGAAATCGTTTTTGATGGTGAAATTGAGATTTAGAAGGTAATAACAGCAGCATGATGGAAGACAGCATTCACGAAAACGATATTAAACAGTACCTCAAGACGCATCCGGATTTTTTTGAAAAGCACGCGCACTTGCTGGCAGAACTGTTTTTACCTAGCCCCCATGGCAAAGGCACAATTTCACTGCCAGAACGCCAGCAAATCGCCCAGCGCGACAAAATTCGCGTATTGGAGTCACGCTTTACCGAGCTGATTCTGACCGCAGAAGAAAACGAGGCCACGGCCAATAAGGTGCATGAGCTAACATTGGGGCTGTTGTTTGCCAAAGATGTGCCCGCACTGCAGGCCCATGTGATCGAGTTCTTGGCCACCCAGTTTCAGCTACCCAATGCCCAACTCAAACTGTGGGTGAATGACAGCCACGCGGCTGATGGCTTGTTTATAGAAGCGGAAGATTCGCTTAAAAACTGGGCCAAAGATCTGAGCCAGCCTTATTGCGGCACTCTGCCTACCATGGATATCGCCGGCTGGTTTACAGACACCCCGGCCTCACTGGCGGTGATTCCCATGCGCTACCAGGATGTCACTTTTGGCCTGATGGCTATCCCCAGTGAGCAACGCAGCCGCTTCTATGCCGGCATGGGCACCCTGTTCCTCAACCGTATTGGGGAACTGGTCAGCGCCTCTCTCGCCCGATACATCGTATGAAAGCCCCCGCTGAGGTTTCCGCCAAGAGGGATTTTCTTGCGGCAATTGTCAGCGTAGGCCACTCCTTTAGAGGTCATCATCATGCATGAACTGCTAGATGATTACCTCGACTTCCTGCATTTTGAACGCGGTCTCAGCGAACATACCCGTAACAACTACCAACGCGACATCCAACAACTGCTGGATGAGTACGCCGCCAACCTCGCCGCCGTCACCCCCCAAGACATTCGCCGCCTGATCGCCAGCCTGCATGGCAAAGGCATGAACGGTCGCAGTATCGCGCGCAGGCTGTCCAGCTGGCGAGGCTTCTATCGCTACCTGGTATTGCATAAGGATTTTCCGGCCAACCCGGTCATCGGCTTACGCGCGCCCAAAACGCCAAAAACACTGCCGCATGCGCTGTCAATCGAGCAAACCCTGCGATTGGTAGAGATTGAAGGCGATGACGCCATCACCCTGCGTGACCGGGCCATGCTTGAACTGTTCTACTCTTCAGGGCTGCGCCTGAGCGAACTGATCGGTCTGAATCTGGACCGCTTAGATCTGCATGAGGGACTGGTGACCGTCATCGGCAAAGGCAATAAGACGCGCATGGTGCCTCTAGGTGGCAAAGCCATCGCTGCCCTGCGTGCCTGGCTCGCGGTACGCCCACTCTGGTTACTTAAGCACCCTACTGAGCAGGCCGTCTTCATCAGCCAGCAGGGCCGGCGCATCCATGCACGCACCGTACAGATGCGCCTCAATCACTGGGTTGCCAAACAAGGGCTACACAACCACGTGCATCCGCATATGTTGCGTCACAGCTTTGCCAGCCACGTACTGCAAAGCAGCGGCGACTTACGCGCCGTGCAAGAGATGTTAGGTCACGCCAACATCAGTACCACGCAGGTCTACACCCACCTAGACTTTCAACACCTGAGCAAGATTTACGATGCCGCGCACCCCCGGGCACGTAAAAAATAGGCCAGCCCACGCATTTGCCCCGCGGGCGAGGTTTTGCTCCTCGCCAAAATATGGCAAAATAACCCTACTAAATTGGTAAACCTTTTGCCAGTCACGTGACTCTAAAGTCACATCGCCCAAGCTTACAAAAGCAGGCCATTATTTCAACAAACCTAAAGGGAACATCCATGGAACACGCCTTACCAGCATTGCCATTTGCAAAAAATGCATTGGCACCACACATGTCAGAAGAAACTTTTGACTACCACTACAGCAAGCATCACCAAGCGT
>CAYTIV010000136.1:0-5455 GCA_964437895.1 uncultured Methylotenera sp. | reverse complement strand
GCGATGTCTGATGCCGATATCTGGCGCCTGAACCGCGGCGGTCACGATCCACACAAAGTATTCGCAGCCTACAACGCGGCGGTCAACCACAAAGGTCAACCGACCGTGATTCTGGCCAAAACGGTCAAAGGCTACGGCATGGGCGAAGCGGGTGAAGGTCAGAATACAACGCACCAGCAGAAAAGCATGGACATGGCGTCACTCAAAGCCTTCCGTGATCGCTTTGACCTGCCACTGACAGACGAACAAGTCGAAAACCTGTCTTACTACCGTCCGGCTGAAGACAGTCCAGAAATCAAATACATGATGGAGCGACGTGCTGCGCTGGGCGGTTTTGTGCCTAGCCGTCGCCGTAAAGGCAATGAGCTGACCGTGCCAGAGCTGTCCGCCTTCGAAAACATGCTGACAGCCACCGGTGACCGTGAAATCTCCACCACCATGGCCTTCGTGCGCATCCTGTCTACCTTGGTCCGCGACAAACAAGTGGGTAAATATGTGGTGCCTATCGTGCCGGATGAAGCCCGTACTTTTGGTATGGAAGGCATGTTCCGTCAACTGGGCATTTACTCCTCTGTGGGTCAGCTGTACGAACCACAAGACTCTGATCAAGTGATGTTCTACAAAGAGTCACAAAGCGGTCAGATTCTGGAAGAAGGCATCAACGAAGCCGGCTCATTTGCCAGCTGGCTGGCGGCAGCCACGTCTTACAGCGTGACGGGTACCCAGATGATTCCGTTCTACATCTACTACTCCATGTTCGGCTTCCAGCGTATTGGCGACTTTGCCTGGGCTGCTGGCGATAGCCGTGCACGTGGCTTCCTGCTGGGCGCCACCGCAGGCCGTACCACCTTGAACGGTGAAGGTTTGCAGCACGAAGATGGCCATAGCCACCTGATGTCAGCGACGATTCCAAACTGCGTGTCTTACGACCCGACGTTTGCTTACGAGCTGGCCGTGATCATCCAGGAAGGCATGCGCCGCATGGTACAAAACCAGGAAGATGTGTATTACTACATCACCCTGATGAACGAAAACTACAGCCACCCAGCCATGCCTGAAGGCAGTGCAGAAGGCATCCTCAAAGGCATGTACCGCTTTAGCGCGTCCAAAGCCAAGGGCCCTAAAGTGCAATTGATGGGCTCAGGTGTAATTCTGCGTGAAGTGATTGCTGCCGCCGAATTGCTGGAAAAAGACTGGGGTGTCTCTGCGGATGTGTGGAGCGTGACCAGTTTCACCGAACTGCGTCGCGACGGTATTGATGCTGAGCGTCATAACCTGCTGCATCCAGAAGCCAGCGCAAAACTGAGTTTTGTGACACAGAGCCTGGCCAAAGCAGAAGGCCCTGTCGTGGCCTCTACCGACTATATGCGTAGTTTTGCGGACCAGATTCGTCCGTTTGTTCCTCAGCGTTTTGTGGCGCTGGGCACAGATGGTTATGGCCGTTCAGACTCACGCGAGGCGCTGCGCAGCTTCTTTGAGGTTGACCGCTACTATGTAGTGCTGGCTGCGCTGAAAGCCCTGGCTGACGACGGCAAACTGCCAGCAGCCAAAGCGGCAGAAGCCATCAAAAAATACAATATTGACGTAACTCGCGCCAACCCGGCGACGATTTAAGGTCACGACACAAGGAATTGACACACTATGTCTATTAAAGAAGTACTGGTGCCGGATATCGGCAACTTTGACAGCGTCGACGTGATTGAAGTCTTGGTTAATGTAGGCGACACCGTTGCCAAAGAGGACTCTCTGATCACTGTTGAATCTGACAAAGCCTCCATGGACATCCCCTCCTCTCTGTCTGGCGTGGTCAAAGAAATCCACATCAAAGTGGGTGACAAGACCAAGCAAGGGGCATTGATTTTGACCCTGGATACGGCTGCAGAAGCCGCGCCGGCTGAAAAAGTGGCCGCGCAACCTACTGCAACACCAGTCGTCGCCACCGTCACAGTGGATGAAACCAAGGTCGCGATCCCTGAGCCTAGCCGCCCAGTGGCCGAAGTGCCCCAGGTGATTCAACCACAGGCAACCCCTAACCCGGTGGCTGCCAGCAGTGTGGGTAACAACGGCAAACTAGCCCATGCCAGCCCTTCTGTGCGCAAGTTTGCGCGCGAGCTGGGGGTTAACCTGTCGCTGGTGAAAGCCAGCGGGCCAAAAAACCGCATTTTGCAGGCGGATGTGCAGGCTTATGTGAAGGGCGAGCTGTCCAAGCCACGCTCTGAAAACATGGGCGTGGGCACTGGCCTGAGCACCTTGCCTATGCCTGTCATCGACTTCAGTCAATTTGGCGGCATTGAAACCAAGCCACTGTCACGCATCAAGAAACTGTCTGGTGCCAACCTGCACCGCAACTGGGTCACCGCCCCGCACGTCACCCAGTTTGACGAAGCGGATATTACTGACCTCGAAGCTTTCCGTAAGTCCATGCTGGCCGAAGCCGAGAAGCGTGGCGTGAAACTGACCTTGCTGGCTTTCCTGATGAAAGCCGTGGTCAATGCCTTGCGCACGTATCCTAACTTCAACGCCTCACTGTCACCAGAAGGCGATAGCCTGATTCTCAAGCAGTACTACCACATTGGCTTTGCCTGTGACACACCAGATGGTCTAGTGGTGCCCGTGGTGCGCGATGTGAATCAGAAGGATGTCATGGACATTGCACGCGATTTGGCAGACCTGTCAGCCAAAGCCCGTGAGCGCAAACTGAAGGTAGAAGAAATGCAAGGTGGCTGCTTCACCATTTCCAGCTTGGGCGGGATTGGCGGCACGATGTTCACACCTATCATCAACTGTCCAGAAGTCGCCATTCTGGGTGTCTCTCGTGCAGCCATGCAGCCGGTGTATAACAAAGATAGCCACGGCTTCGATCCGCGCCTGATCATGCCACTGTCACTGTCATACGATCACCGCGTCATCGACGGTGCAGACGGCGCCCGCTTCACTAGCCACCTGCGCGTGATGTTGAGTGATGTGAGACGTTTGCTGCTCTAATCAGGCCAGCATTTCCAAAAAAGGGCGCCCCGGCGCCTTTTTTTTTATGGTGAGTCTTGTTCACCGTGCTGGCGCTCAGAGAGTGAACTCGCCGCCAACAATGCGTGGCTTGTTGGCCAACGACCACTGATAAAGATAGATCCATACGCCATCAAAACACTGACCTTGATCGCTGGTCACTGAGACTTGTACACGGCGATATTCAGTGGGTGCCATATCGCCCTCAGCACAGGCTTCATAAGCATCTAGATGCGGCCACAAAAAAGCGGGGCTCAGCAGTCGATAGAGTTCGCCGTGAACCTTGTCTTCGGCATGCGCCGAGGCCACGACGCCCGGATAATGGCCTACCAGATACATCTGGCCCTGATAGTGGGCGCGGCAAACAAACTCGGCATGCTTAGCCAGCATCGCAGCCATGGCATTGGCATGGCCCTGCCGCAAGGTCCCATACACAAACAAATACGCTGACATGGGCTAAAACAGTGACTGTTGTGGATGCGTGTCATCCATGCGCCATGCCGGCGGCACATGAAACAGATCCGTACGGAAGACGCGACGCTCACCGGAGAGGCCTAGTTTGCGACAGCTCAGCTTGAAACGGTGCGCCAGCATATCAGCAAATACACCCTCCCCGCGCATACGTTGCCCAAAACCACTCTGATAGGTTTTACCGCCACGGCTTTGTTTGATCAGACTCATGACATGCGCGGCCTTCAGTGGAAAGTATTGCTGTAACCACTGCGCAAACAAATCACCCAACTCATGGGGCAAGCGCAAAAACACATAACCGGCACTGCGAGCACCTGCCTGATGGGCCAATTGTAGGATGTGCTCCATATCACCATCCGTCAGCGCGGGGATCACCGGCGCCACCATCACCCCGGTCGGAATACCCGCCTCACTGAGCCGCCGCAGCGTCTCTAACCGACGCTCAGGAGCGGCAGCGCGCGGCTCCAAACGGCGGGCGATGTGCCGATCCAAGGTCGTAATGCTGACGTAAATGCTGGCGAGGCCCTGGGCGGCCATCGGCGCGATCAAATCAATATCACGCTCCACCAGGGCAGACTTGGTGACTAGGCTAAAGGGATGACGGGCCTCTGACAAAACCGCAATGATCTTGCGGGTCAGCTGGTATTCGCGCTCGATGGGCTGATAACTATCGGTGTTCATGCCAATAGCGATGGGCGCACACTGATAACGCGGATGTGACAATTCCTTTTTGAGTAAGCGGTCGGCATCCGCCTTCATCAGCAGACGCGACTCAAAATCCAGCCCCGGAGACAAGCCGAGGTAGGCATGGGTAGGCCGCGCGTAGCAGTAGATGCAGCCGTGCTCGCAGCCCCGGTAATGATTGAGGGTGCGATCAAACGGGAGATCGGGTGACTGTATGTAATTGATGACGGTTTTGGCAGCGTCCAGCATCACCTCCGTGCGCAGAGGTGGCGGCTCCTCATCGAGGCTGCCCCAACCATCGTCTATGACGTGTCGGCTGTGTGGGTCAAAGCGACTGACTGGGTTACTGGGCGCCGCCCGCCCTTTGTATTGCAGCGGCCTCTCCACCCCCTCGGGCGGAAAAGCCTCTGGCCCTACTTGCGTTCCGAGATCCACTGACATGCCAGCGCACTCCAGTACGGCAGTGACTGCAAGGCCAGCATAGACACCCACAACTGCGCATCCAGATTACTGAAGCCGCGGGCGTATAGCATGGCGATGGCTGCTAGGATCAGCGAAATCAGGATAAACAGCTCTTCCTTAATGGGATCAATCAGCTGCCAGTTGCTGAGTTTGGCCTTGGTTTTATTGGTCACCACAAACACGCCAGCCTTGTGTGTCAGGCCGTTGATAATGCCTTTGGCAATCGCGTGTGACAGACCCAAGCTAGCCAGTGAGGCACCAAAGATATCCATGCCACTGCACTGCATGGTTTTACGATAGAGCACAGGCCCCAGAATCGCTTTAATGGCGAGGAAGCACAAGATAGGCACAATCATTACCACCACTGGCAGGCTGAAATACTTGGGGAACGCCAGCATAGCAATGGTCCAGAAAATTGAACCGATGGTAAACACCAGCTGTAGCGCCTCGCCAAACCAGCCAAACCAGCCTGTCAGAAAGTGATACCGCTGACTGAAATTGAGGGATGACTTGCCCAGCAGTTTGGGCATGTGATGCTTAAGAATCTGCATTGCACCAAATGCCCAGCGGTTACGCTGCGACTTCAAGGCCTTGAAGTTGGCTGGGGTCAGTCCTCGGCCAAAAGTCTCGTCGATATAACGCAGTTCCATATTGTTTTCGAGCAGTCGCAGGCCCAACTCTGTATCTTCACAAATACACCACTCAGACCAGCCACCCAGCGTCTGCAGCGAGTGGCGACGAATCAGCGTCATGGTGCCATGCTGGATCAGCGCGTTGCGCTCATGGCGGTGGTGCATGCCAATACGGAAAAAGCCTTCAAACTCCCAGTTACACA
>CAYTIV010000135.1:0-5468 GCA_964437895.1 uncultured Methylotenera sp. | reverse complement strand
CCTCGCCGGTGATTTTGACAAAGCCCTCGCCGGACTGGATCGCAATCAGCAAGGTGTTAAACGCCTCCTGCAAACTGCGGGTGGCGTAATAAAAACTGGTATCCGGGGTGATGGTGAACGGAAACTCCTTCAACCCAAAATGCTGCAGATACATGATGGTTCCTAGAAGGCGCTATCTGCCTTGATTTTTTCTACTCTATCCTGACTATCTAGCATGTCTTGCGCCCAATTATCACCACTGCGCACGACAGTAGATTTAAGCAGAATCACCAGCTCTGTTTTGGTGCTGGTCTGGTCTTTCTGGCGGAACAAGCTGCCCAAAAATTTGACATCGCCCAAGCCTGGGACTTTAGAGCGCGTGTTATCCACAGACTCAGACATCAAGCCCCCAATCGCAATCACGCTACCATCTTTGGTACGCACGATACTATCGGTCTCATTGATGTTAGAGGAGGCCGTGGGAATGGTGTAGGTACCGCCGTTGGCACTGGACAATGTGACAGTACGGTTGACCTGCGTCACATCACTGATGAAGGGATGCACATGCAGGACAATGTTGTCATCTTTATCGATTTGCGGTGTCACATCCAGCGAGATGCCTGAAAAATAGGGCTGCAACTGGATATCCGGCGTCACAATCGCCCCGCCAGTCGTGGTGGTGACATTGGTCTTCACGTTAGTCACATAGAAGGCATCATTACCCACCTTGAGGACGGCTTTCTGGTTATTGATGGTCGCAATACGCGGACTGGAAAGGACTTCGACATTGCCCTGCGTTTCAAGGAAATTGAGCAAAGCGGAGAAGTTTTTGCCTTGTACCGCCAGCGCAAACATGGAACCACCGATAGAAACCGGCAAGCTATTACTCAACGCCCCCTCACCGGTGCTGCTGATCACACCGTTGGTCAAAGTGCCTGTGGTGCCGAGGCTGGTGTTGCCATTCACATTACCGAAAGTGTAATCATGGCCGCCCCAAGTGCGTGCTGCGGCCCAGTTAATGCCTTGTTGCGAGCTTCTGTTCAATTGTACTTTGATGATTTTAGCTTCAAGAATCACCTGGCGGTCTACCGTTACCTGCATCAAGCTCAGAAACTTTTCCACCTGGCGGATTTCTTTGGGCATGGCCTTCACCATGATCAAGCCGGATTGCGGGTTGATGACCACCTTGCGACCATTCTCTTCACCAATCAGACTACCGAGCGAACCAGCAATATCATCCCAAAAATCATTATTGGTACGCATACTGACATCCGAAGCATACACCTGCAAGTTTGAAGCGCCCGTGGCTCCAACGGCACCAGTCGGCGCAGCACCTGCGCCCGTCGCAGCAGCGGCTTGCCCTGCCACACCCACCGCGCCACCTGCGCCAGAGCCACTGGCTGTGCCTGAAGTCACGCGCGTGGCAGAAGTCCCGCGACGTGAACCCGTAATGTAATTCACCTGAAACACGCGCGTTTGCAAGGTTTGTGGCTCAACAAAGATCTGCTTGCCATTCATTTTGTATTCATAACCATACAGGTCACGCAAAGCATTCAGCGCGTCAAACAGCGTCACATCGCGCAGATTAATCGTAATTTCACCCTTCAGCTCAGGGCTCAAAGCGATGCTGTAGGGGCTGCCGGACACAATACCCATCAACACCTGCGCCGCAGGGGCTTTGTTAACCACCAAGTCAAAACGAGGCTCCACGCGTTTGGCCAGTGCTTTGGGCGGCTCGATCTTGAGCGGCTCAAACAACTCGTCAGACACCTCTTTTGGCGGAACAGCCACTTGAGCCTGCGCTTTGGCCGCAGCAGAAGACAATTCATTCTGAAGTTTAGGCTTGATGGTGGGATTGCTCGGCGCCATCGGATTAGTGGTACACGCCGTCAGGCCTGCCCCTATCATCATCCCCACCAAGGTTTTCACTAAAGTTTTCATAGCAGTCTCTCTGTTGATATTCACCCGCCCTGCTGACGCGCAGCATGGTCAGGGGTTTGTCACTTTATTTCTTGATCTTTTTACCCAATGTGCGTTTTTTAGCCACGACAGGCACCTCGGACGGTGCTTGCACCATAAAACTCGACAGTCCCAGGCCTATGTTCTTTTTTTCACCGGCCTTGCTCACAAATAACGCCTGGCTGTTTTTAACCGATGTCAGCTTAAAACCTTCATAGGTTTCGCCTAGCTGTACCATTTGCCCGTTAACGACGGCAAAACCAGATTTGCCGTTATCCTGCAGCGCCGTCAACACCCAGGGCTTTTCAGCTTCAACCTGTGTGTCGGGCAAGTATTCCATCACGGCGGGTGGCGGCCGGGTTGGATCTACCAACGTATCGGCGGCGCTTGCTTGGCCAAGCCACATCATTACTAACACCATTGCTAACTTGTGCATGCTAAATCCCTAACCACGCATTTTCCCCGCTGAGGGTATACACCTGTAATGACAACTCACTCTCAGGGTAATCGCCTTTGAGCTCAGCACTTTCCCAAGCCAGCGAGTGGCCTATAGCTTTCAGGGACTGTGCATAGGCCATCAGGGCAAAATACTTACCCTTCAGGCGTACCTTCACGGCATGCTGATAAATGTGAGGCACGTTATTCCAAGCATCTGCGGGTACCGCAGGCGTAGCTGAATTAGCGACCTGCGCCGTATTTGTGGCATCCATTTGCTTGCGTTGTTTTTCAATAAAATCAACCACAGGTAAAGATTGCATCTCAAGCACTTGCACATCGGCATGCTTTTGCAACAGTTTTTTAAGCAAAGCCACCATCTCGTCAGGCGACACCATATAGGAGGAAACCTTAACCAAGTCCGCAGACTGGCTGGCAATTTTCTGCTTGGTTTCATCAATTTGCTGCTGAAACGCCTTGGTCGTGGCTTGCGGTGCTGCCTGACTAGCCATGGTCGTCAACTTCTCGGTCAAGGCTGCACTATCTTTTTGGAACCTAGTGATTTCCTCTTGAGTAGTGACCAGCTGTTGTCGTTGCGGCTCAAGCAAAAACGTATCCATCATGCCGACCACTGCAAACAAACCGGCGCCAAAAATCATCCAGCGCTCGCGCATAGATAAGGCCAGCCATTTATTACTTATTATCTGTAATTGTTCAAATTGCATGCATTATTCTTTCTTCGGCAATGCACTCGCAGGCGCCTGCGTGGTCTGGCGCACAAACTCGTCCCAAGTCACACCATTGACGGCTTTAGTCGGGTTTTGCATATCCTGACCTTTGACATCGAACGCATAAACCATTAACACAGTGTCTGGCGCGGGCGTAACGCTATTCCCGACAGCAGGGCTTGCAGGCGCAGGGACTACGCTAGGTGCGGCAGCCCCTCCTTTGCCTGGCGCCGCTGGTTCAGGTGCACTGGCGGTGCCCACCGGCGCCTGTTCAGTGGCTAATGCTACAGAAGGCTGACTTTTGTGCAATTCAACCTGTTTAAACTGAATACCTGAGAATAAGGTGCCGGCGAATATTTTCTGTGCCGAGAGCAGCCCTAAATAGGCCGGAATATCGACCGTTTGCAACGATTTTCCAGAAAAAGACAAATGCTGTGCGCCGGGCTCAATTTTAAATCCGGTCAACCAATCCCCTGGCTGTTGTTGCTGCGTTAATGCACGCATATAGTCAATCAGATGGTAAGCAGCATCAGAGATAGAATATTGAAAAATCGCCAGCATTTGTGACTGCATTTCGAGCCGGGACTTGAGTGCGTTTAGCTCAGCCTCTAGCTTGCTATTATCAATAGGCACCACGTGCTTGGAAAACGCTTCGACCTTTTTCTGCATGGCCTCATATTGCGCCACTGCCTGATTACGCTGCAATTGCAGTTCAGCATTTTCGGCCTGCAAGCCGGTAAACAAGTAGTACATCACAAC
Organism: uncultured Methylotenera sp.; assembly: GCA_964437895.1. Taxonomy (GTDB): domain Bacteria; phylum Pseudomonadota; class Gammaproteobacteria; order Burkholderiales; family Methylophilaceae; genus Methylophilus. The sequence continues at coordinate 1,608 of CAYTIV010000135.1, read as the reverse complement.
TGCGGCCAAGAAATACACCGCGCCGACCATGGACACGCTGAAGCGATCTCTGGACTTGACCAACCCGCCTTCAAACAGGTTAATTTGCTGACTCATGCGGCCGCCCCCTGACGTAACGCAGCCCCAAGTGCAGGCAACAGCATCGCCTGTTTTTCAAGGCTGGAGAAATCTTGGTCTGCGGGCAACTCGACAATATCTTCCAGATTGAAGACATTGACCGGCACATACAAGCTGGTGCTGAGGCCACTCACCAGATAATCCCGATGCGGGACTGGCGCCACGACCATGCGATTCAGGCTAAGAAATGGGAATTGACGATCAAAACTGTCCAAAGAGCGTTGCAACTCCAGCACTAGCTTGTCGAAGTTATTTCTGAATATCTCGTCTCTGTCATTCAAAAAATCGCGATCCAGTTCGATCAAACGCGCATGATACAACTCACCTTTGGCTGTGAATGTAATCAGGCAGCCGCGTGGCAGAATACTCAACATCACCAGTGCACGGTCTTCATGCTCTAGCAAATGTGCGATATTACGTTGCGCCAACGCATGCACATCTACCGATTTTAGGTTAAAACCAGCGTCCACTAACTGGTTCCCCACTGCTGAAACCACGGTTTTTTTTGCGCAAATAGCCAACATCAAGGGCTGGCGGTTAGATAAAGAAGGGTCTGAAGGCACATCCACACCATCCACCACCGCCTGCTCTACTGAGTAATCCAGCAGCCCTTTGAGTTTCCAACGCAAAGCAGGCTTGACCTCGCTATCAGGCATATTGGGTTTATCAATCTGAACGATGTTGTATTGATCGACATTCAGCACCAAGTTACAAGGCTGAGATTTAAGGTCATTTTTGGTCACAAAGTGACGTAATGAGGAGGTGGCATGCAAGGGCATTTGCTCAACAGCAGCAAAAGAGACGACCGGTTTGGTCCCTTCCGCAGGTGGCGTCAGGGCCACGGTGCTCACATGCATATCCGTATAACTGACACCTATCTGCTGCCTGCTCTTTTGTCTTTTAAACCATTGCATAAAAATGCATGCACCCTTAAAAAATATTTTTTATTTAAAATCAATGTACAACAAACAGAACTTCATGCTTTGCCATAAATCAGTATACACAAAAAAAACATTTTTTGTCGTGATCTAGTCCTGCGCCAAATGACTAATGTGTGGGTTGTTGTATGTAAGTTGGCTCAAGCGCATAGGCCCGCAACTCAAACGTAGCAACTTTAGTGCCGCTTATCGAGACTTAAATCATTGATAAAATGCACAAAACCACCTGATTTAGGTGGTTTTGTCAGCATTAGAAATTTTCTCGCATGTAGATAATCGGCGCTTTATATATCCCAAATGAGGCCCGTGCAGAAGGATCCGTACTGCCAAGCCAAGGAATCGCCCCAGCGGTAGCTGCGGACTCTGTAGTAGTCAAACAGGTTTTCTCACCAGCGGTGACACTGCCCACATTCACCTCAAGATCAACACTGCCGGTGTTAGGTTTACCATCGGCGCCAATTTTGGGTGCACTCAAACTCATATTCAATACACCGTTAGTCATGGTAGCACTGCCAGTCAATCTGGTTTCACAAGCAGTCAGATTGCCATGATA
>CAYTIV010000134.1:0-5488 GCA_964437895.1 uncultured Methylotenera sp. | reverse complement strand
CATCGTGGCGTTCATGCCCCATAGAACGCGGGCAGCGGGAGCAACCTTCACCCGATGCGTGCGTTTTCTCTGGAACGCCTGGATTGCAGGCGTTTCGCGCATCGGAGGCGCTGTCTGTATAGGTGGCGCGGCACTGAACGGGTGAGCAGGCGAAAGAAAACGCGAGCGAGGGTGAAGCATCGGAAGGGGGGGTGGCGTTCAATGGAGCATGGAACTCACGAACATCACGGCCCCTACGACCCGCATCGGCAAGGCGCGCATCATCTGGACGTGTAAGTGCGGGTCCAAGGCGTATGACTATGTGACCACGCGCCGGTTCAGTCACACGGACAAGATGGGAGTGCAGAAGTGGACGGACGCGGTTCTGACCCGCGATGTCAATGGCGTGATGCGTCATGTGTCGAACGACTACACCTGCCCCGATTGCAAGCGGGCTCGCAAGTCCGCTCGGGTCCAGGGCCACACCACGGACCACAAGTGCAACGCCAAGTGCCTCGCGAGCAAGGGTCCGGTCTGTGAGTGCTCTTGCGGCGGCGCCAACCACGGCAGCAGCTACCTCTGAAACGGAGACGCCATGACGACCACCTACGGAACCGCCAGCATCATCCTCGCGCAACTCGGCGGTCCCTCTCGCCTTCGGGTGATGATCGGAGCGCGGGACTTCCTCGACTGCGGGGACGCCCTCACCTTCCGCTTCTCTGCCCGATCGCTCCGAGGGATCAACCGCGTCAAGGTGCGCCTCGCGGGCGATGACACCTACACGGTCACGCTGTACAAGGGCCGTCTCGCGGAACAGGTGGCGGAGTCCACGGGCGTCTACGCCGATGGGTTGCGCGAGGCGATCGAGCATCACACGGGGCTCGCACTTTCGCTGTGAAGCATCCGGCGCAAGCGGACGTAGAAGAGATCAGGAGCACGAACATGAGCACCACGAAGCGCATTGCCCGCACCGCAGTTGAGTCCCTCGCTCTCTCCGTCGTTCGCTCTGGCCTCGCCACGGCGGCGCAGCGCACGGGGAGTTCGCTCCTTGTGATGGCGCAGAACACGCTCGACTGCATCGAGGACGGCGATCTGGACGGTGCCATCGGGTACATTGCCGCGCACCGCGACCGAATCGCGAAGGGCGGGTGAATACGACCGTTGCGCCGCTCGTCTGAGTCGGCGTACCAACGAAAACAATACGGAGGACGCCATGCACCGCGCGGGTCACGCCCGCGACAAGAGAAGCCTCGCGCCATGCCCGTCGGCGCTTGTGACGGGGCAAGGGTGCGTCGGTAGCCCTTTCGATATTCTCCTGCGGGGGTTACGTCGTTGGGGTGGCGGGTTCGACTCCCGTCGCATCCACTCGGAGGTAGGACAATCGGTAGTCCAGCGGACCTTGACTCCGCGCGTTGCGAGTTCGAGCCTCGCCCTCCGAACCGCGCACCGGACGCTATTCCGGCAGGAGAAGAGACGATGAAGATCCGACGCAGAGGCCATCCCACGCAACCGTCCACGGGCAACCACGCCCCCAACTCGCACACGCCGCGCATGACGCGGGCGTCGCACGACCTCTACAACCACAACGGCGACCCGATCGACCGCGATGAGATCCAGGCAGCGGCGAGGGAGGCGACGCTCGACTACGCCAACGGCGTGCGAGCGAAGTCGGCGCACATCGTCGGGCACAGGTGGGCGTGATGGACGTCAAGAAGATCATCGCGAAGCTCCCCACGGGCTTCGCCGAGGACGCGGCGGGCATGAACGGCGACCAACTCCGCGCCGAGATCATCAAGGCCGAAACCTCCCTCCGCACGGTCGATCAGGAGATGAAGGCCGACGAGAAGCTCACGGGCGCGAAGGAGTTGGTCAAGGACTTCTCCGCCGCCTACAACGAGGCGAAGAAGGCGCAGCGGGCGAAGATCGCCTACGCCCTCCATGTCCTAGAAGAGCGCGGCGAACTCGGCACCGGAGCACACGCGCCCGACGAAGCGTAACCCCGTTGTGCCACGGCGCGATCCGTGGCACAGTACGCGCAACCGTCCCCCCGAAGGAACATCCCGATGCCCACCAAGAAGAAGCCCGTCCGCAAGTCCGCCCCTCGCGTCACGAAGCACTCGCAGGAGAAGATGGACGCCATCGCGTCCATCAAGGCCCTTGGGGTCAAGCGCGGGTCCGTCATCTACACAGTGCTTCGATCGTCTGCCGCGAGCGGGACGAGTCGCGTGATCGACCTGATCTTCTTCCGCGGAAGGAAGGCCAACGGAGATGTCGATGCGCGTACCCTCTCGTACAATGCCGCGATCGTGCTCGGTCGTCGGATGAAGGGAGACGGCATGGTGTCCGGCGGCGGCGGCATGGACATGGGGTTCGAGGCCGTCTACTCGCTCGCTCATGCGATGTTCGGAGACGGGTACGCTCTCGAACAGAGGTGGTTGTGACCGAAGCGTCGGACGCCCGTCGCTGATCGCCCTTCCCTCCCGCGGCGCATTGTGGCACACTTCGACCGTGCGCTACTCACCCGCTGCCCTCGCCGCTCTCCCTCGCACGCCCGACGGCGCGCAAAGTCTCATCTACCCCTGGATCGCGCCCGACGAGCGGAAGGCCATCCTTCAAGAGATGGCCGTCGAGGGATCGCACTCGCCGACGGTGCAGTGGGTGACCCGCAGCGTGATCGCGGGACTCGCGCGTTCCCTCGGTCGCACGCCGACGCCCTCCGAGATCGCGCAAGGGTTGCTCGATGCCCTCTACGCCCTCGTCGAGTACCGCGCCGATCCGGCGTCGGATCAGGACTTCTACCAGCCCGTCTGCCTGACGCTGCGACCCGCGCGTGGCAACCCCGTCTCTCCCCTCACCGGACTGCCGAAGGGCGCGGGCGACTGCGAGGATACCTCCGTCCTCTTCGCATCCCTTGCGCTCGCGGTCCCACTGGTGTCGGGCATCCCGATGGGTGCCAACGTGCAGTGGTTGGACCAGCCCGGAGACCCCCAGAACCACGTCGCGGCGTCCGTGACGCTGCCCTCGGGCGCGCTGTGGGTGGAGACGACGCTCCCCGGCGCTCGCATCGGAGAGCACCCTTACGACGCGCTCAAGCGCCTCGGCAACGTCCACGCCCAACGCCTCACCGGCACCCGATAAGGAACCCATGGCCTACATCCCTCCCGCAGTCCACGCACGCCCCAACCGCCCTCCCTTCGTCCGCCCGTCGGGGGACGGTGCACCCGGCGATGTGCTTTCGATCACCGGCATCCCCGCGTCGACCACGGGCATCAGCGTCCGCGTGGACGGTCGCATTCTCACGGCCCCCATCGTGGGCGGAACGTGGGTCGCTCCGTCGCCCGGTCCGTCAGACGCCGCCACGATCGATGTGCAGACCTACGAAGGCGCGCCCGATGGGACGGTCACGTCAGTAGGCCCGATGCTCTCCCGCGTCGTCGCGATCCCCGCGGGCGACATGACGATCCCGTTCTCGACGTTCGCGCCTCCCGCGCCTGCGACGGGCACCCTTACCCTCATGGGCGGTCAGGCCGGATGGACCTACATCATCGCCCCGTCGTCGGCGACCACGCCCGCCCTGCTTGCCGAGGCCGTCGCTGCGGGTCTCACGCGAAGCGGTGCGGTCGTCGCGGGCAACACGGTCGTCGCGCCGCCATTGCCGTTGGGGTCGTACAGTCTCCTCATCGGGCGCCCCGACTCGATGGGAGGCGGTACCGCGCCCGTGCGGAGCGTCGTGGTGACGGTAGCGCCCGCCGTGGACATCATCAGCAACGCCTTCCCCGCTGCGGCTCCCGCGACCGGACAACTCACGGTGACTGGCGTGCCGGGGTGGCGCGTCGCTCTCGCAGCACCCGGATCGACGACTCCTCTCGCCGATCCGGTGGCCATCCCTGCATCGGGCGGCATCACCGTTCGTGTGCCGGTGGGGTCGTATGACCTTGGCGTGCAAACCGACGCCACCACGGTTCGCGTCCAGCGCATCACGGTCACTGCCGATGGGTTCTCGATCGACACTCGCACCTTCGCGGGAACGCCGACGGGCACTCCGGCAACCACGCCCGCGAACCTCACGGTGACTGGCACGGCAGGGTGGATGCTGACCCTGACGCCCGCGGGTTCGTCGGCGTTCGTGAGTCGCCTCCCGATCCTCGCGAACGGCACCGTCGCGCTCCCTGTGACGCCGGGATCGTACACACTCAAGGTCGAGGATGGCGCGGGGCACACGGCGTCGCAGTCCATCGTCGTCCCTGCGGCGGGTCGCGCGGTGGACGTGGGACCGTGGCTTGCGAGCCAGATCCGTAGCACGCAAGGCCCGACCACGGCGGACCCGTCGAAGGGCACCATCCTCCTGCGCGGAGCGCCCGGTCAGTCCGTGGTGACGATCCCCGCCGCGGGCCTCTCGCACACGGTCGACGCCACGGGTCGCCCCGTCGCTCTCGACGTGCTCCCTGGTACCTACGCCCTCACGGTGACTCCCGCGAGCGGCGCGAAGCGCGTGCAGAGCGTGGTCGTGGTCGCAGGGCAGACCGTCGAGGTTACCTACGGCGCGATGCCGACGCCCTCCTCGGTCGAGATCGATCAGGTGCAACCCGTCGAACTCATGTGCGGTCCGGTGCTCAACCGCGCCGCGCTCCCATGGGCACCGGCAACGGCGTGCCCTGGCAACGAACTCACCGCCCCCGATGGCACCCGATGGCGGGCGCTCGCGGCGACGGGCGGCGTGACCCTCGCGCAACTGCGGGCGGACGGGACGCCTGCCCCCGCGGGCATGGGCCTCGGGACGAAGGTGATGATCGTCGGCGTCGTCGCTGCGGCGGGGTACGCCGGGTGGATGTGGTACAGCAACCGCAAGCCCTCGAAGGGCGAGAAGCAGGAGAACCCCAGCAAGAGCAAGTGCTCCTGCGGCGGTTGACGCGCGTCGGGTGATGAGGTAGGTATGTGGGGCGCGATGTTTTCGCTCTCCATCATGCCTATCCGGAAGTCACCCAAGCGGTCTCCGCATCGGCTGGAGTGTGCCATCGCCCGCGTTCAGCGGCACACTGAACACGGGCGGGGCATGTGTCAGTTAGTGCCGCTTGTGGTAGCGCTTGCAGATCCACCATCCTCCGACTCCGCCCACGGTAAGCAGCGCTGCGGCGCCGAGTACAGTTGCGGGGTTGATGCCCGATACCTGAAGCGACCCACCGCCGGGCATGTTGGCGGCAAGGGTCACGGCGCCCCTTTGGGCGAGTGCTTGGGACTGCGGAGACGGCATGTTTTGGGCATGCTTTCGTCTGTTTCGGTGCGCTAACACCGCGCGGACGCGCACCCGAAGCACTCGCCCAAGGTGGTTGAGTGGTCAGGATGGCCGCATAGTGGCACAGAACGGCACGCTCACGCAAACCCGGTGACAGGTTGACAGTGGCGCGGTTTCGTGCTTGCAGACCGCTTGGGTGACTTCCGGATAGGCATGAGGGCTTGACGCGCGTCGGGTGATCCGCTACGGTGCGGTTGTTCGTCACTCCTCCCCGGT
>CAYTIV010000133.1:0-5539 GCA_964437895.1 uncultured Methylotenera sp. | reverse complement strand
CACGGTTGATGCCATAAGCATCATCGCCCATCAGCGCTTCTCCGGACAACTTGAGTAATATGCGCTTGAAAGCTGGTTGTGCCATGTTTATTTTCCCAATTTCAAAATGTGCTTATTTAATCACAAAACCGCCTTATATTGGCGGCTCGCAGCCCTGACGGGCGTAAAAAAAGTGGAATCCGTAGATTCCACTTTTCAGGGTACAGCTGAAAAAAGTCAGTTAGACTTTAGCAGCAGCGGCCACTTCAGCAGCGTAGTCAACCACTGCTTTTTCAATGCCTTCACCCACGATATACATGCTGAATGAAGCCACGCTAGCGCCTTTGGATTTCAGCAATTGCTCGATGCTCAGCTTGTCGTCTTTGACAAAAGTCTGGCTCAGCAAAGTCACTTCTTTCAGGAACTTCTGAACAGTACCTTCAGCGATTTTTTCCAGCATCGCTTCTGGCTTGCCAGCTTCTTTCGCTTTTTCGATCGCCACGCGACGCTCAGCCTCAATCAGTGCAGCATCCACACCGGAAGCGTCCAGTGATTTTGGTTTAGCCGCAGCAATGTGCATAGCGATGTCTTTACCCAACGTTTCGTCACCACCAACCAAATCCACCAGCACACCAATTTTGCTGCCGTGAACGTAGCTGTACAACGCGCCTTGTGCTTGTGTACGCACAAAACGACGTGGGGTGATGTTTTCACCAATTTTACCTACCAGCTGTGCACGCACCGCTTCAGCAGTGTCGCCGCGCAATGGCAAAGCTGCCACAGCGTCGATATCAGCAGGATTGTTCTCGTTAACAGTCTGTGCCAGATCAGCAACAAACTTCAGGAACTCTTCGTTTTTAGCACAGAAGTCAGTTTCAGAGTTCACTTCGATCAGAGTACCCACTTTGCCATCCGCTGAAATGCTGATGCCAACAGTACCTTCTGCAGCCAAACGACCAGCAGCCTTGCTTGCCTTGTTACCAAAACGTACACGCAGAATTTCTTCCGCACGGGCCATATCGCCTTCAGCTTCGGTCAATGCTTTTTTACAGTCCATCATCGGGGCATCGGTGCGCTCACGTAAATCTTTCACCATGCTTGCGGTAATTTCAGCCATTTTTTGCTCCTTGTTGTTCAACTCCCGACCTGCGGCAGTTGTGAATATTGGGTCAATTTAACCGGGCAATGTGACAGCAGCATTGCGCTGCCCATACACCCTGTTGCCAGTGGCAATAGAAAAAGGGGCACTGCGCCCCCTTTTATTGCCTGCAAAGATTACTCCGCAGCAGCCTCAGCCGGTGCTACTTCTTCTTGTGCCGCTTTCACGATTTCGGAAATAGCGTTTGCACGACCTTCCAGAACCGCATCAGCCATACCACGAGCATACAAACGAATCGCACGTGAGGAGTCGTCGTTACCTGGGATCACGTAAGTGATGCCGTCAGGTGAGTTATTGGTATCAACGATACCAATCACTGGAATACCCAGTTTGCGTGCTTCAGTCACAGCACCGCTCTCATGACCAACGTCGATCACGAAAATAGCGTCTGGCAAGCCGCCCATCTCTTGGATACCACCAATAGAACGCTCCAACTTTTCGATTTCGCGCTTGATGCCCAGCGCTTCTTTTTTACCAAATTTGTCGATACTGCCATCTTCAATCATGGCTTCGAAGTCGTTCAGACGCTTGATAGACTGCTTCACTGTTTTGAAGTTAGTCAGCATACCGCCCAACCAGCGGTGGTTCACATAAGAACAACCTGCGCGTTGCGCTTCTTCTTTAACGATGTCGCGGGCTTGACGCTTAGTGCCTACGAACAGGATACGGCCCTTGTTTGCTGCCAGAGTGCGCACGTACTTCTGTGCTTCTTCAAACAATGGCAATGTTTTTTCAAGGTTAACGATATGGATTTTGTTACGATCACCGAAGATGAACTCAGCCATTTTCGGGTTCCAGTAACGAGTTTGGTGACCAAAGTGTACACCAGCCTCCAACATTTGACGCATAGTCACTGACATGATTTTGTCTTTCTATTCAAAGGGTTATTCATTAACAAGCCATCTAAAACACCCTTAATAGGGCACCCAATGTGATCGCTTGCAAGTTAATTGACCTAAAAGTCAATCCAAAATTATAGCGTCTAAAACAATAGTTTTCAAGCACTTAAGGATTTTTCAGCGATGCTGGCGTCCCCGTCAGGACTCGAACCTGAAACTAGCCCTTAGGAGGGGCTGGTGATATCCTGTTTCACCACGAGGACAGCGGCGCTATTTTAAACGCAAGGCGCGCAAACGCCTACCCTGTCCTGCATAAAAACAGACTTGCCGAGCCCGGCGGCTTGTGAGTAACATGCGTCTTTCAGTTTGATGAAGCATGCACGCCATGAACAGCGCCACAATCAACCACGCCGCCCAGCTGATTCGCGAGGCAGTACTCGCCCATGAAGCCGACATAGAATGCTTGGATCGCGAAATCGGCGATGGCGACCACTATATCAATATGAAGCGCGGCTGCGAGGCGATTGCGGGCCTGGCAGAGACACTGGCCCCGTTGCCTGCGGCAGAGGCGCTCAACAAAATCGGGATGAAACTGCTGAGTACCATAGGCGGCGCCTCAGGGCCTTTGTTTGCCAGCTTTTTTATGAGCATGAGCAAATCCCTGCACACAGAAACAGAGGACACGCCCGCCGCGCTAGCCCGGGCTTTTGAAGCGGGGGTGCAGGCCATCATGCAACGCGGCAAAGCGCAGGCTGGCGAAAAAACCATGCTAGATGTGCTGATTCCCGTCGCGCACAGCTTTAGCCAGCTCGCGGCCCAAGGTCATTCCACGCAAGAGATTGCCACTACACTCAAACAAGTCGCCAGCACCGGACTTGAATCCACGCGCAACATGCTGGCCACCAAAGGACGCGCCTCCGGCCTCGGTGAACGCGTGATTGGCCATCTCGATGCCGGCGCCAAAAGCTGTCAGGTGATGATACACGCCGTGTGTGACGACATACTCAAGCCCTGAAAGCCTCTGCGCACAGACACCTTTTCCATTGAAACGCATCCATTACGCCACGAGAGTCTGCCATGAAAAAATTTCTGAACAACGCCGACAATATGCTGACCGAAAGCCTTAACGGCTTTGCCAGTGCGCACGACACGCTGGTGAATGTGCATTTTGAGCCAACCTTTGTGACGCGCAAGCAACCCGCTAAAAACAAGGTCGCCCTGATTTCTGGCGGCGGCTCTGGCCACGAGCCATTGCATGCAGGCTACGTCGGACTAGGGATGTTGGATGCAGCCTGCCCCGGTCAGGTGTTTACCTCCCCCACCCCAGATCAAATGCTGGCCGCGGCTGAAGCCGTGCATGCGGATCGCGGGGTGTTGTTCATCGTCAAAAATTATGCGGGCGACGTGATGAACTTTGAAATGGCGGCGGAGATGCTGCCGTTTGAACATGCGACCCTGCTGACTTCGGACGACTGTGCCGTGGTCAATAGCACGTACACCACCGGGCGCCGTGGTGTCGCCGGTACCGTCATCGTCGAAAAATGCGTCGGCAGCCTGGCCGAAACAGGCGCCGACCTTGCCAGTTGCAAAGCATTGGGTGAAAAAATCAATCTGCACACATCGAGTATTGGCGTGGCGTTGACCAGTTGCACCGTGCCGGCAGCGGGCAGACCCACCTTTGACATCCACGACACCGACCTGGAAATGGGTGTCGGCATCCATGGTGAACCCGGCCGCCGCCGCGAAGCCATGCGCGAGGCGGATGCCATCGTCGCTGACATGGTTGCGGCCATCACCCACGATATCGCCGCCAAGCAACTGCCTACACAAGGTGACATTTTGCTGCTGGTCAACGGTCTGGGGGCAACCCCGCTGATGGAGTTATACCTGATCTACAATACCGCAGCGCGACTGCTGACGGCGCAAGGCTACCGCGTGACACGCAGCCTGGTCGGCAATTACACCACCGCCATCGATATGGCCGGTGCCTCTGTGACCGTCTGCCTGCTAGATGCTGAAATCACCCACCATTGGGATAGCCCGGTGCTGACGCCAGGCCTGCGCTGGGGCTGCTAGCCGACCAAGGCTGGGAGCGTGGGCGTGGTGGGTGCTTTAGGGGTTAACACACCGCATGAAGGAGCGCACCAAGGCCGCTACCGACCGGCCCCGAGTGCAGACGGGGCTGTAATTAGTGATTGCGTCCTGGCAGTGGCAGGAGTATGTTATTTACAAGTGTTACGCCGTGATTTCCGCCATCGGCGGGTGCTACGCCATAAAAATACAACAATACAAGACCAAGATCATGCATGACTGCCATTTCCGTCAGGCTACCGCCAGCCCTCTACTGACCAGCCGCCACCCATTGCTACTCAGAGATCACATTAAAGCCTGATCATGCGTTTTCCTCATTACAAACACTCACTCACCATGGACGTCATGCTGCAAATGGCGGTCCGGGTCAGCATTGTCATCATTGTGGTTAGCGCACTCACTTACTGGCATATATACAAAACACTGGTGAGCACCACGATTGACGGCCTGGAGCACTATATTCATGAACGCGGCCAACGTGAAAGCAGCGTATTCAAGCTGGCCGAATCCAATCACCAAATATTCAGGGCCACTTTTCTTGCGCACTGGCAGCAAGACTTTTTTTACAACGACCATTTTTTCTGGAATGCCTTTCAGCGCATGCCGGACCACACCATCCATTTGCAGAAAAAAGCCTACGACGGTTATTTCAACCACTCGGGCCTGATCAGCAAAGATGTGACCGCCTATGTAGGCGCCAATGCACCCATCGATCACCCCGCCTTCAGAAAGAAACTGCTGCTGGCGTATACCATGGTCGATCACTTTGGGGTGGCTTGGGGACGCCAGTTTGCCAATCTGTACGTCTCTATGCCTGAAAACGTCAATATTGTGTACTGGCCGGGCACGCGCTGGGCAGACAACGCCACCAGCAAATTGAACGTGTTACGCGAAGAGTGGGTGTATATCACCACCCCGCAGAACAATCCCAGCCGCCATAGTACTTGGACCGGCCTTTACTATGACCCCACCGCGCAGGCCTGGATGGTGTCGCTGGAAACGCCGGTTGACATTACACCCACCAATACACTGAATGTCGGCCATGACATTTTACTGAACGCACTGTTCAACCGTGTGTTTAACGACCACCTGACGGGCACCTACAACTTTGTGTTCCGCGAAGATGGGCGCCTGATTGCCCACCCTGAAAAGATTCAGGAAATGAATCGCAGTCGAGGCATGTTGATGATCGCTCAACTCAAAGATGCGCAGCTACAGCAATATTTCAGCACGCTGACTAAGCACATCCAGCAAAAAAATGCGGATTACTTTATTGTCGAGACTGCGCAGGCTTTTCTGGCCGTAACGCGCATAGAAGGGCCAGGCTGGTGGTTTGTCACGGTATATCCCAAGTCGCTGCTGTCCTCCCCTTCACTCAAGGCCGCCAGATTTATTTTGATTGTGAGCGTAATGGCGCTGGTGATCGAATTGATCATGCTGTATCTGGTGATGAAGAAAAAAGTGGTGGAAC
>CAYTIV010000132.1:4144-5548 GCA_964437895.1 uncultured Methylotenera sp. | reverse complement strand
CCGCTCACACATCCGTTGCAGTGCCCGCCAGCAGAATATCTAGCGTTGCTGCCGGCAAAGGTTTGCTAAACAAATAGCCCTGCGCCTTATCACAGGCGTTTTGTTGCAAGATCTCTTTTTGCTCAACAGTTTCCACACCTTCAGCCACCACGGTCAGTTTGAGGCTCTTGGCCAAACCAATGATGGCGAGTGGGATGGCATTGTATTCAGAGCCATGGGAGAGTTCTTTGACGAAACTACGGTCGATCTTGATGGTATTGATTGGGAACCGGCGCAGATAACTCAGAGACGAATAGCCGGTGCCAAAATCATCAATCGAAATTTTGATGCCTGCCGCACGCAAGGCATGAAACTTACTGATGGTGGACTGCGTATGATCCATCAGCACACTCTCGGTCAGCTCGATATTCAAGGACTCCGGGTGCACGCCGGTCTCAGACACAATATGCAACACCTTCTCGACCACATCGAACTCCCGCATCTGGCGACCAGACAGGTTCACATTCATCATATAGTCGACGCCTAACTCGGACCGCCATTTTTTCTGCTGCAGACACGCCTGCCTGAGCACCCACTCGCCTAGGCTATTGATCACCCCGATCTGCTCGGCACACGCAATAAACAGCGTGGGCGAGATGTCGCCGTAATGGGGCTCATGCCATCTTAACAAGGCCTCAAAGCCGACAATTTTTTCAGTGCTCATCTCGACGATGGGCTGATAATAGACTTCGAACTCGTGTCGGCTTAAGGCGCCTTTAAGCGCGTTTTCCAGATAACTTCTAAAATGGGCTTCATCGTCGATCTCCTTGGAGAAGAACTTGAAGTTATTTTTGCCCTCGTTTTTGGCTCTATACATGGCGCTATCCGCAGAGCGCACCAAATCGGTGGCATCGGCGGCGAGATGCGGATAACCGCTCACCCCGATACTGACCCCCACATACAGGTCATTGTTGTTGATAATAAACTTGTCGGCACAATGGCTCACCACTTTTGCCGCCAGCACGCGGGCACGGGTGAGCGAAGCGCTGTCAGAGAGCAGAATGGCAAACTCATCGCCACCTATCCTGAACACTTCATCCTGCGCGGACAAACACTCGCGCAATCGCCCACCGACACCGGCCAACAATTGATCACCCACGCGATGGCCGTAAGTATCATTGATGACCTTAAAATCATCCAAATCGATAAACATCAGGCCGCACACGCTGTTTTGCGCATCCGCCTCCTGCAGTCTGAGTTTGAGCTGCTGATTGAAAAAGTGCCGGTTGGGCAACTGGGTAACGGTGTCATAGTAGGCCAGCCTATCCAGCGCTTTTTTGGTTTGGGTTTGTTTGGCCAGCTCAGCGGCCAGCCGCTCATCGCGCTGCTCGATACTGGCCAGCATTTCATTCATACCGGCAGACA
>CAYTIV010000132.1:0-4044 GCA_964437895.1 uncultured Methylotenera sp. | reverse complement strand
AGCCGCTCATCGCGCTGCTCGATACTGGCCAGCATTTCATTCATACCGGCAGACAGCTTGCCTAGTTCATCTTCAGACGCATGACTGCAACGCGCCGAATAGTCATGCGTGCCGGTGACCCGGTCTACTAGGGCAGTCAAGGCAAAGATCGGTTGCGTCAGCACCCTGTTGACTCTGATTGAAATCAGAAAGGCAATCATCAAGCTGACCAACGCCGCAATCAGTACACCGACAATCAACAGCGTTAACCGCGTATTGAGCCTATCCAGACTAGCCTCGATAAACAAGTCGCCAACCACTTTGCCGTCAAGATGAATCTCTCTGATCCAGAAATGTCTTGTCAAATCAGAGCGCAGCAGGCGTAACGCTGGCAAAGACACCGTCTGCATCGCCGGGGCCGCGCCGGGCCTCTCATAACTGGCCAGCAAGGTCTCGTTCGCTTGGAACAGGTAGGCTCGGTTAATCGCCCCCATTAACGCTAAGGTAGACAATATTTCATGCGCGGCTGCCTTATCTTCAAACACGATGGCCGCCGTACTGCTTTGCTCTATGATTTTGGCTTGGGTTTCGATCTCTTCGTACAAATCGCTCTTAAAGCTCACATAACCATAGGCCAGCGTCACCATCAGCAACACCAACAAGGCAGAGAGCGTGACCACCCCCTGTGTAAGCAACAGCTTGATCTGGAAAGGTAAGTCTTTCAATGAACGGTATCGCATTACTCTCTGACCTTTTGCGCCAGCGTAATCAGCTTGGAACTCAATGAAAGATTGGCTTTGCGTACACGTGCCAGGTCCAGATTAAAGGCCAGGCGATTACTTTTGACAGACAAGTTAATCATCGCCGGGCCAAAGCCATTGACCTCATCACCGACCGTGAGCACTTGATCGCCCGTCAGGGCAGCGGCCACCTTTTCGTCGTAGGCCGCATCCCCCGAATTCAAATACACTAGCTGGCAGTCTGTTTTGCCGCCGGACTCCACATAGCGCTCAAGTTTGATTTTCTTGCCAAGAATCTGCTTGTTGGCAAACACCTCCGGACTCAGGTTGTCAGTCAATCGGCCCGTGGTGCAAATATTAAAGGTCTGCTGATCGTTGGGCGCCCATGTCGTGAACTGGGCAAAGTTGTACAGATAGGCTGCGCGCATATCGGCTTCGGGCACTGCGGCAGCCAGCACGGGGGCAGCATGACAGAGCAGTCCGCTCAACATGAAGGTGAGTGCGGGTCTTATTGCCATTGATACACCACTTGTAGCCAGAGGTTACGGCCATCCTGCGGCAGCGTGTCCTGCGTGGTGAAGCTGGAGGCTGCGATAGCGTAATCGCGGTCAAACAGGTTTCTAACGGTCGCACTCACACGCGTGCGTGGCAGCAGGTTGGAAGCAGAAAGTGACAGATTGACCAGACTGTAGCCGGGAATCTCATCTCGTGCTTCTGTCAGGCGTCGGCCATATGCCTGTAGCTCCAACCCCAGATAGACCTGGTTGCTGATCAGCGGCAGGGACAAGTTTGATTTGAACAACTGTTTGGGCGCATTCACCATCCAGCGCCCGGCACTGTCTTCGGACAACTGGTAGGCATAGCTGGTACGCCAATGCACGCCAGACCTCCAGATGTGATCAAACTCCACATCGGCACCTTGGGTGGTGGCATCACTGAGGTTGCCATACTGGGTTAAGCCGCTATTGCCGACCTCGCCGCTCGCAATCAAATGATGTGTGGTGTAATAAAAGAACGAGCTTAAAATACGGGTCTGGCTGTCGGGGCGATGCTCCACGACCAGCTCGGTGGCATCCACCGTTTCTTTTTTCAGCGCAGGATTAGGCAGGGTGGTGCTAGGATCCGTGTAATACTTTTCGTAGGCATTCGGTCTTCTAAAGGCCGTGGCATACGAAAGCTTGAGATCAGTATCATCGTTCAAGGCATACAGTACGGCCAGACGCGGGCTCAGAAAGTTGGCTTGCTTGCCACCATAGTCATAGCGGGCACCAAAGTTCACCCGCACATCTGAGCGCAATTGATACTCATCTTGCAGGTAGGCACTGAGCAGGTACTGGCTGTTTTGCAGGGTGGCCTGTGGCAGATAAAAATCTTGCTGATAATCGTTGCGGTACTCCACACCATATAACAATTTATGGTGATCTAGGCGCGTATTGGTAAACTTGGCCTCAGCGCCCCACCAGCGGCCCACGTTTTTTTCTGCGTAGAAATCTCCACTATATACCGCGCGTCCAGCGTACTGGTATTGCCCGTAATAGGTTCTAAAGGAGGACTTTAGCGCCTGGCTCAGGTCTGCATCGTACTTGAGATCCAAGTAGCCATTACTGTCTTGCATCCAATTGGGGCTGACATTGAAATCAGCCGCGTATTGCGCCGTTGGATCACTTTTACGACGACTGACATAGCCACCGCTCAGCGTCCATCCCTCGTAAATCAGCTTACCGAAAAAGCGTTTGTTGTGCTCATCATCCAGATTTTTGGCCCAGCCGTGATTGGTGGACGGCGCGTCAAACTCCGGGTAATACAGGGTTTGCCCGTCACTGCGAAACCGCGAGGCAGAGAGTAACACGCTGGCACCGTTATCTAGTGCCGCGCCATAAGTGGCACGCACTTTTTGGCTGCCATAGCTGCCAGCCTCGAGCGCAGTTTGCAAGCCATTGAGCTGACTGCCTTTTTTGGTCACCACGTTGATGATGCCGTAAAAGGCACCGTTGCCATAGGTCACGCCGCCGGGGCCAGACACATACTCCACCCGCTCAATCAACTCGGTGTCTAGCAGACCATCCTGCCCAAGGTAAGCGGAGTTATACAGATTATCGTTTGCCTGATAGCCGTCGATCAGCAACATCACCCGCCCGGCATAGTCGCCTGTGCGGCCAAAGCCACGGCCCCCCATATAGGTGTAGGTGCGGTCATTGGTGGTATACAGGCCACGCATGCTGGCAATAATGTCCGCCAGCGTGCGGTAGCCAAATCGACTGATATCCTCAGCGGTCACCGTGCTCACGGCAGACGGGGCGTTGCTGATTTGCTGCCCGACTTTAGAGGCCGTGATGACTTCTGTCTGCATCAGGTGTTCAAACGGAATGTCGGTGACGTCAGCCTGTGCCCATAAAGGCAGAGAGGCCACGATAACCAGAAAACAGCGGACACACTTCCGTACTGCATGCATTTTTAGACGAATTTCCATCTAATTGTTAACGGTCATTTTCGGGAAATCTTCAGAGCCTAGCAACAGGCTGCAAGCGTAAATCCGTGAAAATCTAGTGCCTACGGTGCTAGTGGGAATATCTGTTGTCATCGAGCGTAGGCGCCCCCACACCACGCGGCACTTAAAAGCCGTTAGGCTGACCCAGCAAAGACTGCAACCAAGCTTCCACCGGCTGCGGTCTGGCAAACAAATAACCTTGCTGCACGATGTCGGCCTTGGCTTTTAACAAGGCCGATTGTGCTTCGGTCTCCACCCCCTCAGCCACCACTCTCAAATGCAGCTTTTGTGCCACGGCGACAATCGCATCAATCAATACATCATCGCTGGGGTTACTTGGCGCATCTTGCACAAAGGCCTTATCAATCTTAAGTTCATGTACGGGTAGTTTTTTAAGGTAGGACAACGATGAAAAACCGGTGCCAAAGTCATCAATCGAAAAATGAATGCCCAGACTACTAAGCACCTTCATTTTCTGAATCACCTCGTCCACACTGTTCAACACCACACCCTCGGTGACTTCCAGCGTCAGCCTGTCCCCATGAACGCCATAAATCGAGAGCAGCTGCTTGACCGTATCGGTAAACGTGGCCTGCCTGAAGGTGCGCGGGCTGATGTTAATCGAGATCCGGTGATGGAAGGCATTTAATGCTGGCGACGCCAACAGCTTGCACACTTCAGTCAGCACAAAATGATCGATATGTGTGATGAGATCCGAGTCCTCCGCCACCGGGATGAACACATTCGGTGGAATGAATCCTTGCTCGGGATGCTGCCAGCGCAGCAAGGCTTCTGCCCCAACCACCTCGGCCGCGGCATTGACCTGAGACTGCAGGT
>CAYTIV010000131.1:0-5568 GCA_964437895.1 uncultured Methylotenera sp. | reverse complement strand
GGTGCGCTGGACGATACCGTGATTGCCAATGGCGTGAAGTTGGACAATTTAATACAGGTCGCCCATAATGTTCGTATTGGTGAACATACGGTGATTGCTGGCTGTGTCGGCATTGCGGGCAGTGCAGTCATCGGTGCGCACTGCAAGATCGGTGGTGCCGCCATGATTCTGGGGCATTTGCAGATTGTGGATGGTGTCACCATCTCCCCTGGCTCCATGATTATGCGTTCTATCCAGCAAGCGGGCACGTATACCGCGCTTATGCCGTTTCAAAAGCATGAAGACTGGTTACGGACCGCAGCCGGTATTCGGCATCTGGATCAATATCAGCTCAAGCTCAAGCAGCTGGAGCAAGCAATAAGTAACATACAAAAACATTCGGAAGATTGAGAGATTTTATGGCTGAAAACACAATGAATAGCATGGATATTCATGAGATTCTGGAACATTTGCCACACCGCTATCCATTTGTGCTGGTTGACCGTGTGCTGTCTATGGAACTGGGCAAGGAAATCACGGCAGTTAAAAATGTCTCAGTGAACGAGCCTTACTTTCCGGGTCACTTTCCCTACCATCCGGTGATGCCTGGCGTCCTGATTGTAGAAGCCATGGCCCAAGCCGCTGCGCTGTTGTCCTTTAAGACCATGGGCACTAAGCCGACCAATGATTCGGTCTACTATTTTGCCGGCATCGACAGTGCGCGTTTCAAAAAGCCAGTCTCGCCGGGTGATCAGATCATCCTCAACGTCAAAATTGACCGTATCCTTAAAGGCATCTGGAAATACAGTGCGGTGGCCAAGGTCGATGATGAAGTCGTGGCAGAAGCCAATATGATGTGTATCCTGAAAGCCATCGAAAAATAACGAACAACCGTCTGTGCACCTGCTGCACGATGTAGGCAAAACATGCAAAGTCTGATTCACCCAACCGCAATCATCGATCCTAAAGCCGAGCTGGATAGCTCGGTAGAGGTGGGTGCTTATACCACCATCGGTGCCGGCGTCCGTATTGATGCAGGCACTAAGATTGGCCCTCATGTCGTCATCGAAGGCCCCACACGCATCGGCAAGCATAACGAAATCTTTCAGTTTTCTTCACTGGGCGCCAAGCCGCAGGATAAGAAGTTCAAAGACGAACCCACCTTGCTAGAGATTGGTGACCATAACACCATCCGCGAATTCTGTACCTTTAATCGCGGCACCATACAGGACAAAGGGACGACTAAGATCGGCGATCACAACTGGATTATGGCCTATGTGCATATTGCCCATGACTGTATCGTTGGTAACCACACCATCATGGCCAATAATTCGTCTCTGGCCGGGCATGTCACGATTTATGACCATGCCATTTTGGGCGGCTTTACCCTGGTGCATCAGTTTTGCCAAATCGGTGAGCACATCATTACGGCGGTGGGCTCAGTGGTGTTTAAAGACATTCCGCCTTACGTGACGGCGGCAGGTTATGATGCTGCGCCGCACGGTATTAACGCAGAAGGCCTGAAACGTCGTGGCTACAGCCCTGAGACCATACAACAGATCAAACGCGCTTATAAAGTGCTGTATCGTCAGGGCCATTCGCTGGAAGAAGCCAAGGCCGTGCTGGCCACCATGGAGCAGACCTGTCCCGAAATTGGGCTGATGACCCGTTTTCTCGCGCAAACTACGCGCGGCATCGTACGTTAATTCAAAGAGTCTATGGCTAAGATTGCAATGGTGGCGGGAGAGGCCTCCGGAGATTTGCTGGGCTATCACCTCATTCAGGAACTCAAAGCCCTGCAACCTGAGGTAGAGATTTTCGGCATCGCCGGTCCCAAAATGATGGGCCTAGGGGCACGCTCACTGTATCCGATTGAGCGCCTATCTGTGCGCGGCTATCTGGAGGTGCTCAAGCATCTCTGGGGCTTGCTCAAACTGCGCAAGCAGTTATACAAACAGATTCTCAAGGCGCAGCCAGATGTCTTTATTGGTATCGATGCGCCGGATTTTAATTTTTGGTTGGAGCGCAAACTCAAGGCCAAAGGCATTCCTACCATCCACTATGTCAGCCCGTCGATCTGGGCCTGGCGTAAAAACCGCATCCACAAAATCAAGCGTGCGGTATCCCATATGCTGGCACTGTTTCCGTTTGAGCCTGCGCTGTATCAGCGGGTGGGGGTGCCTGTCACTTATATCGGTCACCCGCTGGCCGATGCGCTGCCCATGGAGCCGGACACCGCTCAGGCGCGAGGTAAACTCAAACTCAAGAAAAACCATGTGGTGATTGCCTTGTTGCCTGGCAGCCGACAATCTGAGGTCCACTTTCATGCCGAACTGCTGCTGGAGACGGCGATTGCGTTTGATCGTACGATGCGTGAAACCGGACAGAAGGCACAGTTTCTGGTCCCGCTAGTGACGCGTGAAACACGCGATATTTTTACGAGTGCTTGGCATCAGCTGCTCACGCACAAGCCCGAAACGGCGATAGATCTGCAAATCATGTTCGGCCATGCCCATGAGGCGATGACAGCGGCAGATGCAGTCGTGGTGGCCTCTGGCACGGCAACGCTAGAAGCCGCTTTGCTGAAAAAGCCGATGGTGATTACTTATAAAATGTCAGGCATGAGCTGGCAATTGCTTAAGCGCATGCGTTTACAGCCATATGTGGGGTTGCCCAATATTCTGGCAGGTGAATTTATTGTGCCTGAATTATTGCAAAACGAGGCCACTGCCGAGCGCATTGCACAAACGCTGTACAATCTGTTGTCTGATAAAGCGGGTCTGGCCGAGTTGCAGGAGAAGTATCGTCACTTGCACGCGCAGCTCAAACAAAACAGTGCACAGAAGGCTGCGGCTGTGGTCAGGCAGTTCGTTCGTGGTTAATACGCTGCAACGCATCTGTGGTATCGATGAAGCGGGCAGGGGGCCGCTGGCCGGGGCCGTCTATGCGGCCGCGGTGATTCTGGACCCTGCGCGACCCATCGCTGGCTTGGCGGACTCCAAAAAACTCTCTGAGCGTAAACGCGATCAGTTGGCGATGGAGATCAAGGCGCAGGCACTGGCCTGGGGTATTGCCAGTGTCAGTGCAGAAGAAATTGACCAGATCAATATCTTGCAAGCGAGTTTGCTTGCCATGCAGCGTGCCTACGCTGCCATGGTGGAGGCCTCTGGTGTGCAGGCGACACTGATTCAGGTGGATGGCAATCGTTGCCCGCGCTTTGCTGTCGCGTGTGAGGCTATTGTCAAAGGTGACAGCAAAGTGCCTGAGATTTCAGCCGCCTCTATTCTGGCTAAAACCGCTAGGGATGCGTCTTTGTTGCAATTGGATGCCCAATATCCTGACTATGGGTTTGCACAACATAAAGGCTACCCAACCGCGCTGCATCTGGAGCGATTAGCCCAGTACGGGGTGACGCCTGAGCACAGACGCAGTTATGCGCCGGTGAAAAAGATATTGCTAGGCGCGGGCTAGTTTGGCTTGTCCATGAGCAATCACCCATAAAAAAAGCCGCATCTCGCGGCTTTTTTATTCAAGGTCGGGGAGACTCCCCCGGCGAGCATACGTGCTGATTACTCAACCAGTAAGGCAGTCTTGCCTGGTTTGCCGTTCATCTCGTCCGCATTGGCCAAAGGCTCCTTGCGTGCGGTGATGGTGGGCCATACGGTGGACAGGCGCGCATTGAGCGCAATAAAGTGCTGTTGATCCGCTGGCACATCATCTTCTGAGAAAATGGCTTCTGCAGGGCACTCTGCCACGCATAGTGTGCAATCGATACACTCATCAGGGTTGATGGCCAAGAAGTTTGGGCCTTCTACAAAACAGTCGACCGGGCACACATCTACGCAGTCGGTATATTTGCACTGAATACAATTTTCGGTTACTACATAAGTCATGTTCTAAAATCCTTTGCCAGCTTGTTCAGCCAAAACGTTATTTTATTGCAATTTAACCCAATTGACGATGAAATCCTGCCGAAATCACCGTCTTTTGCCTAGCTAAACAATCATGCCAGCGCCAACGGTGTTGTTGGTGCTTTCATCAATGACGATAAACGCGCCGGTAGCACGGTTGCGCTCATAACTGTCGACCATCAGTGGCTGCGCCAGTTTGAAGGTCACACGGGCAATATCATTCATCTTCAGATCCGTAGTCGCTTGTTGCTCTAGCGTGTTCACATCCACCTTGTACTGGATGTTGCCAATTTTTGCCTTAGATTCACGTGTGGTGTGACGCACGATATAGGTTCTGGCGGGTGACAACGCAGTCTCGGATAACCAGCAAACATGGGCTTCAATCTGTTTGACGGCTTCTGGCGCTTCACTGGTTTTAACGATCATGTCACCGCGAGAGGTATCAATCTCGTCTTCCAGCAGCAGGGTAATGCTCTGTTCAGTTTGCGCACTTTGCAACTGTGTATTGCCGACCTGAATCGATTTGACCTTGGACTGATAGCCATTTGGCAATACAGTCACGGCATCGCCGACGGCGATTTCGCCAGACTCGACGCGACCCATGAAGCCACGGAAGTCATGGAGTTCTGGATTGGCAGAATCGTGAGGGCGGCAAACAAACTGTACTGGGAAGCGGAAAGCTTCTGCCTGCTCACTGTGCGCGGCAGGCGCGGCTTCGAGGATCTCGAGCAGGGTCTCACCTTGATACCAGTCCAGGCTGTCCAGACGGTCTACCAGCATGTCGCCATTGAGAGCTGACATCGGGATGAATTTGATATCGCGGGCCTGTGTCAGGCCGATTTCAGTGGCGAAAGCCGTGTAGTCTGCCTTGATCTTTTCAAACACGGCCTGATCATAATCCACCAGATCCATTTTGTTGACGGCAACCACAATGTGGGGAATGCCGACCAGATGTGCCAGGTAGCTGTGACGACGCGTTTGGGTCAGCACGCCTTTACGGGCATCAATCAAAATGATGGCGAGGTTAGCGGTGGACGCCGCCGTGACCATGTTACGTGTGTATTGCTCGTGGCCGGGGGCATCGGCAATGATGTATTTACGGGTGCCGGTACTGAAGTAACGGTAGGCCACATCAATGGTAATACCTTGCTCACGCTCCGCTTGCAGACCATCGGTCAGCAGGGAGAGATCGACGGCTTCCATGCCGCGTTTTTTGGAGGTGCGCTCAATATTGTTCAGCGTATCTGCCAGAATGGTTTTGGTGTCATACAGCAAGCGGCCGATCAGCGTGCTTTTACCGTCATCCACGCTGCCGCAGGTCATGAAGCGCAGCAAAGAGTCGTTGTGTTGTGTTGTCATATTAGAAATAACCTTCTTTCTTACGCTGCTCCATGGAAGCCTCGGAAGTTTGATCGTCCAGACGCGTTGCGCCACGTTCGGTGATGGTGGTGGTTGCCGTTTCCACGACAATTTTGCTCACATCATCTGCATCAGAAATCACTGGCGCCGTGCAGGTCACGTCGCCCACGGTGCGGAAACGCACTTGCATGTTGATGACTTCTTCACCTGCTTTAGGCTGGTTGATCACTTCGCCGGAGATCAATGGCACATTGACCGGGAAAATGGCACCGTTACGCATGACCACATCACGCTGGTGCGCAAAGTAGATGCTGGGCAG
>CAYTIV010000130.1:0-5588 GCA_964437895.1 uncultured Methylotenera sp. | reverse complement strand
CAAGTCAACAATTGCACCCCAACTAACCTTTATTACGATAAAGAAACAAAAAAATCAAATAATGTGCTTTTAGAAGCGCGTGGATATTCTGCGTATAAAATTGACAACTTTAGTGCATATTATCGCGTTAATGAAAAGTTCTTTGGGTTACGAGCATATGAGCTTTCTATACCTTCAAACACTGACTCGTTGTATACGGTTAAAGTAAATTCAAATGTAGAAGTTCTCCAGGAAAGTCTTAAGAAGAGTACTGGTGTTAAATTAAATATTTATCGTAAAGGATACAAGCCCCAAAGTGGCATTGCATATTTAATTGACGACGGGGAAAAAAAATCAACATTTGTTTGCTTTACATTCGAGGAGTGATTTATGGCTATTTATAACCCAGGCAGTGAATTCAGAGGTGGTTCTGGTTATGGCCCACGTAATGCGCCTGTTCCAGGAGCTTCAACATTTCATAGAGCGGAGGACTTTCCTGCTCCGATAGGCACCTCAATACCTGTAGCAGCAGATGGTACAGTTTATTATTCCGGTAATTTATCAGGATATGGAAACGTAATAGTTTTTAAGCATGAAATTAATGGGGAGACTATTTATACCCTTTATGCTCATTTAGATCAGCAATCACCGCTTAAAAGTGGTGATATTGTTCATCAAGGTGATGAAGTTGGAGTTTCAGGCAACTCCGGTCGAGGTTCTGGACCGCATTTGCATTTCGACATTATTGCGATGAGTTTGGCTAATTGAGCCGTGCTAATCGACGGGTACCTTGGCCCGTGCAATCACATTTCTCAGTACGAAACTGGTGTGTACGCCAGTGACGCCCGTAATTTTTGTGATTTTGTGCAGCAATAGATGCTGATAGTCATCCATGTCTTTCACAACCACTTTGAGTTGATAGTCTGATTGCTGTCCGGTAATGAGCAGGCATTCCAGCACCTCGGGAATCTGGCTGATGCTAAGCTCAAAATTGGCAAATCTCTCAGGCGTATGTTGGTCCATGGAGATGCCGATGAGTGCCATCAGCGTGCGTCCTAGCTTTTTGGCGTCTACCAGGGCTTGGTAGCCTGTAATGAGGCCTGCTTGTTCCAGCGCATTGACCCGGCGCAAACACGGAGCAGGGGAGAGTCCGATGCGATCTGCCAAGGCCTGGTTGCTGATGTGACCATCGGTTTGAAGTATCTCCAAAATGGCTTTGTCAAAGCGGTCAAGTTTCATGATTATTTTAACTGTATTTTTTAATTGAAATAATATTACAAAATAATTATTAATATTGAAATATTATTTCATATTAATGGCTTTAAACGTGAAAATCGCAATTTAATTTTTGCATAACGCTTTATTATGTCCTTCATTAATCTTTGATGAACGGAACACATGATGCAAGCCTCACACACCGCTAAATACCAGCCTTTTCCACCGGTAGCCCTGACTGACCGACAGTGGCCCAATGCTGTGATCAGCACGCCTCCTATCTGGATGAGTACGGACCTTCGTGATGGTAATCAATCGCTGTTTGAACCCATGGATGCTGAAAAAAAGATGCGCATGTTTAACATGCTGTGCCAGATGGGGTTCAAAGAAATCGAGGTAGCATTTCCGTCGGCCTCGCAGACGGACTTTAATTTCGTACGCAGTCTGATCGAGCATCAGCGAATTCCAGAGGATGTGACCATTGAGGTGCTGACGCAGGCGCGCGAGCCACTGATTCGTCGCACCATGGAAGCTGTGCGAGGCGCCAGGCGAGTGATTGTGCATATTTATAACGCGATTTCGCCTACGTTTCGTGACGTGGTGTTCAATATGAGTCAGGCAGAAGTGAAAGCGATGGCAGTGGAGGCGGTCACGCTGGTGAAAGCGTTGGCGGCAGAGATGCCTGAAACAGAGGTGGTGCTGCAATATAGCCCGGAAACCTTTACGGCCACTGAGCTCAGTTTCTCCAAGGAGGTGTGTGATGCCGTGACCGCTGCCTGGGAAGCGACGCCGACGCGCAAGGTGATTATTAATTGCCCGGCCACGGTTGAGGTGGCTAGCCCGAATGTGTATGCCGATCAGATCGAGTGGATGCACAGACATCTTGCCAGACGTGACAGTATTATTCTCAGTCTGCACCCGCATAACGACCGGGGCACTGCGGTTGCTGCGACCGAGCTTGGCATCATGGCCGGGGCTGACCGCGTGGAAGGCTGCCTGTTTGGGCATGGTGAGCGTACCGGGAATGTGGATCTGGTCACCGTAGCGCTCAATATGTACACGCAGGGTGTGCATCCCGGGCTGGATTTTTCGGATATTGATGCGATTGGGCGTACGGTGGAGGCCTGTACACAGATCGAAATACATCCGCGTCATCCTTATGCCGGTGATCTGGTGTTTACTGCTTTTTCTGGCTCCCATCAGGACGCCATTAAAAAAGGCTTGGCTGCACAAGCGCCGGATGGCCGCTGGAATGTGCCTTATCTCCCGATTGATCCCAAGGATCTGGGGCGTAATTATGACTCGATTATCCGTGTGAACAGTCAGTCTGGTAAAGGCGGTGTCGCATATCTGATGGAGGCGCATTTCGGGATCATCATGCCACGCCGCATGCAGGTCGAGTTTTCTGGCGTAGTGCAACAATATACCGACCAGCACGGGAGTGAAGTCGGGCCCGATGTGCTGTGGTCCCTGTTTGAGTCGCATTACGTCGCTGCGGCACAGCCCATGCAGCTCGCTGACTATCAGCTCGCATCGCATGCCCAAGGGCAGGCCATACGCATGCATCTTCTGATCGATGGTCAGCCGGTGATCGCCAGTGGTCACGGCAATGGGCCGGTGGATGCCGCCGTACATGCCTTACAACATCAGGGCATAGAGATACAGATTCGCAGTTTTGAGGAGCGGTCACTGGGGGCTAGTGCGGCGGCCGGGGAGGCATCCGCCTGTGCCTGTGTGGAGGTGGTATGCCAGGGGCGAGCCTGTTATGGCGTCGGTCTCGACACCAATATCGTCACGGCCTCCCTTAAGGCAATTTTTAGTGCCATCAATCGCTGCGGGGTGACTGTGCCTGTCATGCAGAACATCGCCTGAAGCATGGTCAGCGGCTTACCAGTGTCCGGTGGTCACTAACTGGTAAATGAAGTAAGCGCCGATCAGCATCATCAAGTAGACCGGTAGGTCGCTGGCTGAGCGACGCTGCTGGTTGCTGATGTGGCTGATGTAACGATGAAAAAAGAAGGCGGCCAATAGCAGTATTGCGGCCAGTATCATATTGAGCGGTGAAGCTGTCAGCCACGCTAACCATTCAGTCGGCGATATGCTGCCGCCAAACAGATGCACGGCCAGCCCTATCATTCCGCACAGGATCAGGCCCATGGTGAGCAGTGCCTGCGCTATTTGCCAGGCACTGTCCGGACGGATATCTTGGTTTTTACTG
The DNA here is from genome assembly GCA_964437895.1 of uncultured Methylotenera sp. Taxonomy (GTDB): domain Bacteria; phylum Pseudomonadota; class Gammaproteobacteria; order Burkholderiales; family Methylophilaceae; genus Methylophilus. Next base: position 2,176 of record CAYTIV010000130.1, on the reverse strand, counting down.
TAGCGGTTAGGATCCATGCCACACCCCCTTTGCTAGCATCATGCATCAAGGGGGGCGGTCATGCAAGTTAGGTGTTGTTGCTGTTTGTCGTCGGTACGGTGGCGGGTAGGTAGCTGCCAGGATCGACAGGCTTGCCCTTTTGACGGATCTCGAAGTGCAAAATGGGTGATTTGTTATTGCCCGCGGCTGGCAGGGTGGCCAGTTTTTCGCCCGAGTTTACAAATGCCCCTTCTTTGACGACTGAATTGCCTTGATGCGCATAGACCGACAGCAGATTGTTGTTGTGCTTGATGATGACCAGCTTGCCATAACCACGCACATCCATGCCACTGTAAATGACCTTGCCGGCGCCCGCCGCGTTGATGGCCTGCCCTGGTGTACCTGTGATATTCAGGCCCTTGTTGGTTTGGGCATCAAACGCAGTGCTGACTTTGCCGGGCAATGGCCATTGCCATTGAATATCGGTGTCGGCGATGGCTTCCAGATCGGTTGCCGTGGCAGCCGTTTTGCCTGATTCTGCCGCAGCTGTGGCTGGTGTAGCGGCTGATTCATTGGTCGCTACGACCGGCCCGGACCCAGGCCGGGTAATCGCGGAGGTCACGACTTCAGCATCCTCACTGCCTTCAGTGGCGTCTGCCACTTTAGTGCTGGCTTTGGCGGACAGGTTTAACACTTGTCCAACATGGATTTCGTAAGGGGCTTTCAGTTGATTGAACTCAGCCAGCTTGCTGAACGGAATGCCGAATTTTCTGCCAATGTTATATAGGGTATCGCCTTTTTGTACCAAGTATTGATTGGCGCCTACTGTCAACGGCGCTGCCGGTTTAGACTCGGTTTTGACGGCGGGTGGTTGGCTGACCGGACTGCTCTCCACCGGGGCCGGGGGCATGGGCGAATTGAGGGCTGCGCAAGCCGCCAGTGTACTGGCCGTACCCATTGCCGCTAGCATACTGCGTAATCTCATGATAATGATGTGCCTCCCAGCAACGGTACAAATTTAACAGGCTCCAAAGCTGTTTGCTGTACGCCTTGTGCCGTGCGCTCAATCAAGTGCAGCACTTGCTCAGTCGTGCCAACCGGAATCACCATGCGCCCACCCACGGCGAGCTGTTCGACCAGCTCTTGTGGGATATGGCTGGCAGCGGCCGTGACGATGATGGCATCAAACGGTCCATAACTTTTCAAGCCCAGACTGCCATCCGCATGGTCTAGTTTGACATTGGTACATTTGAGACTGCGTAAATGGTTTTTGGCTTTCATCACCAGCGGGCGTATGCGCTCGAGAGAATACACTTCTGCGCTCACACGTGACAGCACTGCGGTTTGGTATCCACATCCGGTGCCAATTTCCAGCACTTTGTTCAGCGGTTTACCATTACGCAGAATTTGCGTCATTTTGGCAACGATGTAGGGTTGCGAGATGGTTTGGCCATAGCCTATGGGTAAGGAAACATCTTCATAGGCGCGGATAGATAAGGCCTCATCGACAAAAATATGACGCGGAATATCTGCCATAGCAGCAATCACCACCTCATCTTGTATGCCTTGTTCACGCAGACGGCTCAGCATGCGTTCACGCGTGCGTGACGAGGTCATGCCTATGCCGGTTTTACTGGAAGTTCTTGGGATGGCCATAATGCTTAGTTCTTGGCTTGCAGCCAGTGTTGCATGGCTGCGATTTGAGAGTGTTTGGTCAGATCTACCTGGATCGGTGAAATAGAGACATAGCCCTCGGCCACGGCATGAAAGTCAGTGCCTTCGCCGCCGTCATTGGGCTGGCCAGCGGCGCCAACCCAGTACACGGTTTCACCACGTGGGGTCTGCAGCTGAATCACGGGTTCAGCCTTGTGGCGTTTGCCCAGGCGGGTGATTTTATGTCCTTTAATCGCCGCGTACGGCAGGTCAGGCACATTGATGTTGAGCAAGGTGGGTTCGGTAAACTCGCTGTGGTTGTAGTGTTTGACCAGATCCACCACCACGCGTGCAGCCGTTTCAAAGTGCGCAGGTTGATGCTGCGACATGGAAACTGCAAATGAAGGAATGCCGAGTAAATAGCCTTCAGTGGCTGCCGCAACCGTGCCAGAGTAAATGGTGTCGTCGCCCATATTGGCACCATCATTGATGCCACTGATGACCATGTCAGGCATTTGCTGCATGAGGCCAGTCAAGGCAATGT
>CAYTIV010000129.1:0-5616 GCA_964437895.1 uncultured Methylotenera sp. | reverse complement strand
TGATCGAAGAGTGGAAAGCCCAGGCTAGCCTCGCCGTCGCCGAGAGTGCCCAGCGCGGCTACCTGTTGACGCGCTCAGACAAGTATTTTGCGCCTTATGATGAAGCGACCCGCGAAATCAGTGCGCATATGCACAACATCAATACCTTGCTCAACCACACCAACCTGATCACCCATACGGCGATTCAGAACACCATGAATGCGCTGGGGAACAGCATCGCCAAGAAATCGGCTGAAATGAGTGTGACGATTGATTTTGCCAAGCAGCGCCAGTTTGACAAGGCGTTGGCCGTGGTCAAACTGGACTCAGGTGTCAAAGAAAGTCAGAACATCCAGACTTTGTCACGCCAGTTGGAGCGGCAGGTGCTGGCGTATCGGGAGGAGATGGTCGAAGCGCGTAACGCCATGCGTCGATTCTTGCGCTGGTTTGTCATGGCCTGCCCGCTGATGTTTGTTTCGCTCATGGTGCTGGTCATCCGCCGTCTATTGCGTGAACTGGCGGAAAAAGCCAATCTGCATACGCGCCTCAAGGATGAAAATACAGAGTATGAGCGCAATATCCAAACGCTGACCACGCGCTTGCAACATCAGGCGCTAGAAGCGCAAACCAGTATTGAAGGCGAACGTTACCAACTCTCACGTGAGCTGCATGATGAACTCGGCTCGTTGCTCACCGCTATTAAAATGGATATTTCCTGGGCCATCAAGCATTTAAAAGACGATAAGCCGCAGCTGACTGACAAGCTTAAAAAAACCAATCAGTATCTGGATCGCAGTATCAATTTCAAACGCGAACTGGTGCAGAACCTGCACCCGTCCATGATCAAGACTTTTGGGTTGATTGCCTCATTGCAAAACCTGGTGGATGAAGCCGCCAATCGTAATCAATGGCAGCTGGATCTGATCATGCCTGAGCAGGAGATGGCCATCAATGAGACGCTGAGTCTGATTATTTATCGTCTGGTGCAAGAAAGTCTGAATAATTGCAGCAAGTATGCGCAGGCCACGCAAGTCTCTGTGCATCTGATGCACGATGAGCATCACATCAAGCTCGAGGTAGTGGATAACGGCCTCGGGTTTGATGTCAGTCAGCTCAGCACCACCAGTACCGGTATCCGCGGTATGCGCAACCGCGTTGAGTCGATAGGCGGGCATTACGAAGTCACCAGTGCGCCACAGCAAGGCGTCAGTACCCGCGTGCTGCTACCTTACCTCAAGGCTGATGCGCCGCTTTAATCCTAGCATCGCCTGCCACCTCTTGTAGTCTTATTCTGACACCGGATTCAGTCTTGCGCGGACTGACCCTACTTTTGATCCCCGTTAACATGGCCACACATCGCACCTCAGGGTGCTTGTGTGAATAAGGAGAAGCTCATGTTAATGTCAAAATACAAACAAGCCATCATCTTTGGTAGCCTGCTGGCGACCACTATCACTCTGAATGCCTTTGCCTTCGATTTGGAACAAGTCCAAAACGGAGATAAGCCTTATCTCGAAGAATTCAATGCCTTGGACAAGAATGCCAACAGTACCCTGAACTGGACTGAGCTCCAGCAAGATAAAGGTGTGAAACAGGCTGATTTCAAGTCATTTGATCACGACAAGGACGGTAGTCTGAGTTATGAAGAATATGCCGAACTGAAAACCAAAACCGGTCAGAAAGCCATTAAGGGCGCGATGTCTGACAGCTGGATTACCACCAAAGTGAAGGCCAGACTGCTGGAAGAGGAGTCTTTAAAGTCGCTCAAAATCAGTGTGGAGACGCACAAGGGTGAGGTGCTGATTAGTGGCTTTGTGGCAGATGCCACCCTCAAAACCAAGGCTGAACAACTGGTGGCTGGGGTTGAAGGTGTGAAATCAGTGAAAAATGCCATTGTGGTGAAAGGTTAAGAAACACCCCCTCGCAAGCTGCATATTCTCTCCCAACGGTGTGGCTTGCTTTTTTTTAATGGTGGATTGTCCTCCCTGTGTAGACTGATTCATCCTCTGTCTTATTTGGACAATTCACCACCCTTTTTTATCATGAACAGAAAGGCGGCATCCCTATGAAGATGAATCGCAAGCTGATCATGCATGGCCTGATGGCCTGCAGCCTGTTTGTCAGTCACGCTGTGCTGGCGCAAGGTGAACCCATTTACCACTTTTTGCCCAGTGATACGGTGATTGAAAACGTGAAAAGTCACCTGCAAAGTCATGGCGTCGACACGACCGCCATTGAGGTGGATGCAGATGCACAGGGTGTAGTGCAGTTACAAGGTGAGGTGGCCTCTAAGCAGGCCGTCGAGACGGTTAAGCAATTGGCTAAAGAAGCGCCAGGCGTGTATGCGGTACTCGGTGCCTTACGTTATGGCGCGGGTGAGCCGGTGCCAGCGCCTGTGCCGGAAGGGCTGGACCCCGTCATGGATGCCGCCCCTGCTGCAGGGCCGGAGGTGAGCGACGACGCGCAATGAGCAGATGGCGGCCTTGTTGGGCAAAGCGACACGCGTTTACTGAGCCTGTTGCGGCACCACGTGTCTACCGGATTCGTACTCAACCTGATTGGCCTGTTTGATGAACAGTAGCTGATCCGTGGCAAATCCAAGCTCCTTGGCCTTGGCCATCAGGTGCTGTTTGATTGGATAAGTCAGTTGTGGCGTGCGGGACAATATCCATAGATAATCCCGTCCGCTACTGACCAGCGCATAGTTGTAATAGGGTTGGTCAACTTCGAGTATCGTATAGTCGCCATAAAACGGGCCAAAGAACGAGACTTTGAGGCGTCCGGTACGCGAGCCATCGGCGTTGGCTGGATCAACGAACTTGGCTTTGCCTATGGCTTCACTCCAGTCATTCTTTTCAGTACTGAACCCACGGTTAACCACTTTGAGAGTGCCGTCCGCTTCTATGCTGTAGTGCGCAGTCACCTGTTCCAGGCCTTTTTCAAAGCGGTTATCGAGCCGGGCGATTTCATACCAGGTGCCTACATACTGCGAGGGATCAAAGCTGCGAACAACGGATTGTTCCGCCTGAGGCGGCATCGGCTGTGAACAGGCACTCAGTGTGATGAGGAGGCAGGCCGCCAGTGCGGTCAAGGGTCGAAAAGTAAACATAATGAATGGTCTGTGTGGTAAACAAAAAGCAATGACCATTTAAAATAACATAAATTCAATTAAAGGAAATGATATGAAGTTGGGCATGATGTTGGGCTGGTTGATGTTGGTTTCTGCGCCGGTGCTGGCGGATAACATTGAAACCGGTTTAGGTGGCGGTCTGGGTGCCGCTGCTGGCACTGCGGTTGGCAGTGTCTTGGGCGGTTCTACCGGTGAGGTGATTGGCGGCGCCGTGGGCGGAGGCCTGGGTGGCGCAGCCACCACAGGCCGTGCAGGCAGAACCGGTGCGATTTTAGGCGGGGCGGCCGGTGGAGCGACGGGCGCGATGGTCGGTCGCAAAGTCAGTGGCACGACCACCGGCGCGGTGGTCGGTGCTGGTGTGGGTGGTGCTGGTGGCGCCGTGGTGGGTAAGGTCATTGATGAGCCTGATCCTTACGAGCAACGCTACCGTGGCCGCAAGGGTTACAAGCATGGTCATCACCATGGTCATGGGCATCATAAACACGATTAAGCGCTGCGGTAATTACCGCCCTCAATGGGAGTCAATATGAACACATGGATAGTCACGCTGAGTCTGATGCTGTTGACTACGCAAGGATACGCGCAGAGTTGTAACAACAAGAACGTCGGTGCCAGTGGCGTTGGCGGGGTGGCTGGGTCGGCCATTGGTGCTGTCATGCTGGGGCCAGCGGGCGAGGTATTGGGCGGCGCGGTTGGCGGTGCCGTCGGTAGTGTGGTCGCTAATGATGGCCGTACACACCCGGCGACCATGCTGGGCGGTGCCATAGGTGGCGCTGGTGGGGCTATTTTAGGACGTGGGCTCGGCGGTGGCCGTCTTTTGGCGGTTATCGGTGCTGGCCTAGGCAGTGCCGGTGGCGCTTGTATCGCACAGAAAAGTGGTGTCGGTAAAACGACAGCGCACAGCACGCGTGCCAGCCACCGCCAAGCAAACGCCACCGCGCGGGCGCAAAAAATTCTGGGCGGCTAGTTTGACGGGTGATCAGCCGCAGCCTGATAAGGGCTGACGGCGCGTTTCAATTGATACATCATTCTGTCGCCCTCAATCAATAACTGCTCTATCTGGTGTGGTTGCTGGGGATTGAACTCTACGATGCCTTGCGAGAAGGTGATACTGTAGGGATAGCGTTGCTGTTGCCGGCTGGCTTCAAGGTGTTGACGTAAGCGTTCGACATAGACTGCGGCGTCCGTCTGGCGCGTATTGGCCAACAGTACGACGAACTCATCTCCCCCTAGGCGGGCGAATATATCTGAATTGCGGCCGACCTGCTTCAGGGTTTTGCCAAAGGTTTGCAGGGCTCTATCCCCTTCATCATGGCCGTAACTGTCATTGATGCATTTAAAGTCGTTCAAATCCAGAAACACCAGTGTGGCAAAAATCTGATGTCTGGAAAAAAAGCTCAGGTATTTTTCACTCAACATGACAAAGCCGCGGCGGTTACTCAGCTGCGTGAGCTCATCCATGGTCGCCATCTCAATGGCTGCCAATTCGTTTTCGACCATCACGGCCAGATCATCCAAGTCTTGGATATCCTTGTCTGAAAACGTGCGCGGTTTGGAGTCAATCAGGCACAAGGTGCCAATTTTGAATCCTCGCAGGGTACGTATGGGCCTGCCGGCATAAAAGCGAATGTTGGGGGCGCCCGTTACCAGCGGGTTATCGGCGAATCTTGGGTCTTGGGTGGCGTCGTTGATGATAAAAATCTCATCTCCCAGAATGGCATGCCCGCAGAATGAAATATCGCGAGGGGTTTCTGTCACCGGGAGCCCCAAACAGGATTTGAACCATTGACGGTTGCTATCGACTAGGCTGACCAGCGCGATGGGCACATCGAACATACGCATGGCAATGCGCGTTAGCCGATCAAAGCGCTCTTCTGCCTGCGTATCCAGAATGTTGAGTCTATGCAGGGCGCGTGCGCGCTCAGCCTCGTTGGATGGAAAAGCAGGTATTTGCACGGTAGGTTCCCTGAGCGCCCGAAACAGTGAGTGGAGGTGACTGTCATCATAGCCCTAACATCGGACTGTTGTTATGACAAATAACCCTATTTAAATTGGGCAATTCGCGGCTAATGCGCCAGCTTGAGCCCGATGATGCCCGCCATAATCAGGCACAGGCTAGTCAGGCGCAGGGGCGAAACCGGTTCATTAAATAGCCAGATGCCGCCGATCACCGTACCCACCGCGCCGATGCCGACCCAGACCGCATAGGCGGTGCCTACCGGCAATTGTTTGACGCACAGGCCCAATAACCAGACGCTGATGACCATGGCGCCTATGGTCCAGAACGAGGGCCAGAATTTGGAGAACCCCTCGGTATACTTGAGCCCGATGGCCCAGGCGGTTTCAAACAGCCCGGCAATCACTAAGACAATCCAGATCATGATGCTCCTTGTTGAGTGTGTGTTTGACGGGTCAGGACTGCACGGCTTGCAGATCGTCTGCCGTGAGCCAACACCACTCACCTGCGGCGAGGTGTTCTGGCAATGCCAGTTGACCAATACGTATGC
>CAYTIV010000128.1:0-5676 GCA_964437895.1 uncultured Methylotenera sp. | reverse complement strand
TATTGGAAACAAGACGCATCGACTGAGTTGTATCACTTTATCGGCAAGGATATCTTGTATTTCCATGCCTTGTTCTGGCCGGCGACGTTGCAATACTCCGGCTATCGCACCCCGACACAGGTGTTTGCGCACGGCTTTTTGACGGTGAATGGCGAGAAGATGTCCAAGTCACGCGGCACGTTTATCACTGCGCGGAGTTACCTGGAGCATGTTAAAAACCCTGAGTACCTGCGTTACTACTATGCGGCCAAACTTAACGGCAGCATGGAAGACATCGATCTGAATCTTGAGGATTTTGTTGCCCGCGTCAATAGCGATCTGGTTGGCAAGTACATCAATATTGCTAGCCGCACGGCGGGCTTTGTCGCTAAAAAGTTTGATCATGCCCTGGTGCCTGCGCAACATGCGGTGATTGATGAGATGCGCGCGGCTGCGCCTGCCATTGCTGAGGCGTATGCGGCGCGTGATTTTGCCCGCGCGCTGCGCGAGATTATGAAACTGACCGATGCCGCCAATGTGTATGTGGCAGATGCTGCACCTTGGGTGGTGGCTAAAGATGAAAGTCAGAACGCGGCTTTGCACGCCATCTGCAGTAATGCGCTGGAGATGTTCCGCTTGCTGACCATTTACCTGAAGCCCGTGTTGCCCCGTATTGCTGAATCGGTGGAAGCGTTTCTGAATGTGCAGCCCTTGTCATGGGCTGATGTGGCGCTGAGCTTGGGGGCGCAAACCATACAACCTTACAGTCATATGATTACCCGTATTGAGGGTAAGCAGATTGACGCCATGGTCGAAGCCAACAAGGAGAACTTGCAGGCCGCAGCACCTGCGCCGACGCCGCATTCACAGGCGCATCATGCGCAAAGCCAGCAGGCTGCCGTTAATGCAGAGGCGGTGGAACATATCAGCATCGATGACTTCAGCAAGATCGATTTGCGCATTGCCAGAATTTCCAGTGCTGAGCATGTCGAAGGGGCAGAAAAGTTGTTGAAACTGCAACTGGATATTGGTGAAGAAAAACCGCGTCAGGTGTTTGCCGGTATCAAGTCTGCTTATGATCCTGCCACGCTGGTGGGTCGATTGACCGTCATGGTGGCCAATCTGGCGCCGCGCAAAATGAAGTTTGGCATGAGTGAAGGCATGGTACTGGCTGCCAGCGATGAGCGTGGCGGCCCTTACATTCTGTCGCCAGATAGCGGTGCACAACCAGGGATGCGCGTCAAATAAGTATGTCGCCGCTAGGCGCACTACCCATGGGGTGGCGCTTGGCCGTGTTGGCTTGTGCTATGTCAAGAAAGGCGCGGGTGGCCCATGGTTTAATGGCGCACTTTCAGAATTGATAACACATTGACAGAATTCCTAACACATTGATTTACATTATATTCAATCATATAATGTAAAGTTGTATATTGTTTCACGGACGGCCTTTGACCCAATGGCAACACCTCTAGCAGTGAGCAGTGCAAATCCCTGGCAAGGGCTGGATGTTCAGTCCGAATGGGAACGTTTTAGTCAGCGCGATGCGACTGGGCAAAACGTATGGACCTCGCATGTCTGGGTGGACAATATGCATTGTGCGGCCTGCAGTGGCCGTATCGAACAGACGATCAAACACATGCGTGGGGTGTTGGCTGTGCATGCCAGCGCAGCGTCCAAGCGTGTGCGTGTCGTCTGGGATGCACAACAGACTTCTCCTTCCTTATGGTTCGCTAGTCTCAACGAGATCGGCTATCCCGCACTGCCTCTCAACGAATATCACGCCATCAGCGATCGCACACAGCAGCAGCGCAAGATGCTGTGGCGCCTAGTCGTGGCCGTGTTCTGCATGATGCAGGTCATGATGTACGCCTATCCTACTTACTGGTCGTCTAGCAACGACATGGCACCAGACATGGTGCAGTTGATGAAGTGGGCTTCTTGGGTGCTGACACTGCCAGTGATGCTGTTTTCGGCCACCCCTTTTCTGTCGCAAGCCTGGATCAGTCTCAAGCAGCGTCAGCTGGGGATGGATGTGCCGGTCTCGATGGGGATCATCGCCGCCTTTGTCATGAGTACCTTGGCCACCTTTGCGCCGGGCGGCTGGTGGGGCGATGTGGTGTATTACGACTCCTTGACCATGTTTGTCAGCTTTTTGCTGGTGGGGCGCTGGCTGGATGTCAAATTGCGCAACCGTACGGCTGGGGCACTGGAAAACATGATGCGTCGTTTGCCGCACGCGGTACTCAAAAAGAATGCCGCAGGCGAGTGGGTGCAAATTGCTGCCAGCAATATTAATGTGGGGGATGTGCTGTATGTGCGTCCTGGCGAAGTGTTTGCTGCAGATGGCAAGGTGATACTGGGCAACACCAGTGCCGATGAGTCTATGTTGACGGGTGAGTCAGAGCCTGTGATCAAAGCGCATGGTGCGACAGTGATTGCCGGTTCAGGCAATCTGACCTCGGCGATTGAGATGCAGGTCGAGCAGGTGGGTGAGGGTACGCAATATCACGCGCTGGTGAATCTGATGGCTTCGGCTTCGACCGAAAAACCTGGCATTGCATTGCTGGCGGACAAAGTGGCACAGCCGTTTTTATGGGGGGTGCTGCTGGCCGCCCTGTATGCGGTAATCTACTGGTGGACCACGGATCCGGCCAAAGCCATCATGTCGGCAGTGGCCGTGCTGGTGGTCACCTGTCCTTGTGCATTGTCGTTGGCCACGCCGGCCGCCATGCTGGCCAGCGCAGGCACGTTTGCCAAAGGCGGCGTCCTCATTAGACGTTTACAGGCGATTCAGGCCATCAGCGAGGTGGATACGGTGGTGTTCGATAAAACCGGCACCTTGACCGAAAGTATGCAGCAGGTCAGCCTGGCTGAGGTGCATGCGGACTGGGATCGCATGTGGGTGATGGACGTGATTGCATCCATGAGCCGTGACTCGCTGCATCCAGTCGCGCAAGCGTTGCACCGGTTTGCACTGCAGCAGGATGCCAGCGATCAGTTGGCTATGGTGGACTGGCGAGAAGTCGTCGGTGGCGGCATGTCTGCAAGCTTGGTCACCCAGCAAGGGCAGTCAGTACAGATCACTTTAGGCAATGCAGATTTTTGTGGCATTGCGCCAGAGTCTACCTCAGAAGAATTGCGTCAGGTCTATGTCGTGCAAGGTGATACACTGCTAGCAACGCTTAATTTGTCTGAGCAGGTCAAGCCGCACGCCCGCGCGGCCATTTCACAATTAATTGCATATGGGCTTGATATACAACTATTATCTGGTGATAGAATAGCGCCCGTTAAAAACCTTGCTACACAACTGGGTATCCAGTACTCAGCAGGGTTACAAAAAGCAGAAGATAAGCTGCAGCACGTCAAGTTGCTGCAACAACAGGGGCGGAAAGTGTTAATGGTCGGCGACGGTTTGAACGACGGCCCCGTGATTGCAGCAGCACATACTTCTATTGCAATGGGCTCCGGCGTCCCTCTGACGCAGGCGCAAGCCGATATGGTAGTGTTGGGCAATGATATCGGTGTGTTGGTTTCGCTCATTGCGCATTGCAAAAAAACCATCCTCATCGTAAAACAGAATTTGTTGTGGGCAGCGGTGTATAACGCTGCCGGTGTCCCTTTGGCAATACTGGGGCTGTTGCCTGCCTGGCTTGCCGGCTTAGGTATGGCCACCAGTTCGCTATTGGTATTACTCAATGCATTACGTTTGACCGACTGGAACAAGTCGGACTGGCAGAAAGGTCAGGGTTAGCGTTATGGAAATTGCATATTTATTGATCCCGCTAGCAGTGTTGCTGGTGTTTGTGATTCTAGGAGGACTCTGGTGGGCGATTCAGACCGGCCAGTTTGAAGACCTAGAAGAAGAAGGTTCCCGGATTCTGGAGCGGGATTGATATGTGTCAAATCAGATTTGTGACATCTCTGAGAATATCAGGGTGAACTAATAGAAGTTTTTTTAGTGTTGGGTGTTTGTTTTAATCATTGGGAGAAATCCATGCAAAATGCAACCGTGAAGGCTGCGACCTATAACGATACCGTGGTCCGCCAGTTCGCAATCATGGCAGTGGTTTGGGGTGTTGTGGGTACACTGATGGGCGTGATTGTTGCGTCTCAGCTAGTGTGGCCAGAACTGAACCTAGGCCTGCCGTTTACCTCTTTTGGCCGTTTGAGACCACTGCATACCAATGCAGTGATTTTCGCGTTTGGTGGCTGTGCTTTATTTGCTACCTCGTACTATGTTGTTCAGCGTACCTGTCAGACACGTTTGTTCAGCGACAAGTTGTCTAGCTTCACCTTCTGGGGCTGGCAGGCTGTGATCGTGGCTGCTGCCATTTCATTGCCTTTGGGTTATACCCAAGGTAAGGAATACGGCGAGCTGGAATGGCCAATCGATATTCTGATCGCTCTGGTATGGATTGCTTATGCGATCAACTTCTTCGGTACCATCGGTACACGTAAAGTGAAGCATATCTATGTGGCTAACTGGTTCTACGGTGCCTTCATTCTGGCGGTGGCTTTGTTGCACATCGTTGAGAGTGCTGCCATCCCAGCTGGTTTGATGAAGTCCTACTCTGCTTACGCAGGTGTACAGGATGCGATGGTACAGTGGTGGTATGGTCACAATGCGGTAGGTTTCTTCCTGACAGCAGGTTTCTTGGGCATGATGTACTACTTCGTACCTAAGCAAGCTGAGCGTCCAGTGTATTCCTACAGCTTGTCTATCGTGCACTTCTGGGCATTGATCTTCACTTACATGTGGGCGGGTCCTCACCATCTGCACTACACCGCTTTGCCTGACTGGACACAGTCTCTGGGTATGGTGTTGTCTCTGATCCTGTTTGCTCCAAGCTGGGGTGGCATGATCAACGGTATCATGACGCTGTCTGGCGCATGGCACAAACTGCGTACTGATCCTATCTTGCGCTTCCTGATTGTTTCCCTGTCTTTCTACGGCATGAGTACCTTTGAAGGTCCTATGATGGCGATTAAGACTGTGAACGCATTGTCTCACTACACTGACTGGACTGTAGGTCACGTGCACTCTGGTGCGTTGGGCTGGGTTGGTTTCGTGTCTATCGGTTCTCTGTACTTCCTGATTCCACGTTTGTTTGGTCAAAAAACCATGTACAGCGTGAAAGCGATTGAAGTGCACTTCTGGATGGCAACCATAGGCGTGGTGTTGTACATCGCTGCGTTGTGGATCTCTGGCGTGATGGAAGGCTTGATGTGGCGTGCGATGAACGCTGACGGTACATTGGCTTATACCTTCGTTGAGAGTGTGAAAGCCAAGTTCCCGTACTACTTCACACGTGCATTGGGTGGTCTGCTGTACATGAGTGGCTTGGTCATCATGTTGTGGAACACAATTAAAACAGCAACTAACGGCAAAGCGGTCACTGTAGAAGTGCCAGCTGTGGTTGCTCACGCATAAGGAATTCACTATGGCAACGCATCAAAACAATAGTGGCAATCTGCACGAAAAAATCGAAACCAGTAACTTCCTGATGATCGTGCTGACATTCATCACGATCTCATTCGGCGGCCTGGTTGAAATTGTGCCTTTGTTCTTCCAGAAATCCACCACTGAGCCTATCCGTGGTCTGGAGCCTTACAACGCGTTGCAACTGGCTGGTCGTGACATTTATCTGCGTGAAGGTTGCTACAACTGTCACTCACAGATGATCCGTCCGTTCCACG
>CAYTIV010000127.1:0-5683 GCA_964437895.1 uncultured Methylotenera sp. | reverse complement strand
TTGTATTATCTAGTGTTTTATGCTGATTTCAAAGCGGTGCATTTAAATTGAAAATCTTCAAACGTGCATTGTCTGCAGAGCTGATGTCTTCAGCCTCAGCCATTTTCCTGATCATCCTCGGTATCGTGGTGGCGCAACGCGCCGGTAACGTCGTTCGCCAAGTCGCCAGAGGCATACTGCCGAATGATGCCATCGGTACCATCCTCACCTTTAGCCTGGTACAACTGATGCCCATGATGCTGTCGCTGGCGGTATTTTTAGCCGTTCTGCTGACGTTGACACGCTGGCACCGTGACTCTGAAATGGTGATCTGGATGACGGCCGGGCTCAGTCTGCGGCAATGGGTCTCACCTATCCTGCGTTTCATTACACCGATCGTGCTCATCATCAGCCTGTTCAGCTTGTTGATTGCCCCTTGGGCCAATGAAAAAGCAGATGGCTACCGCGAGCAGCTGAAAAAACGCGACGAATTGTCCTCCATCAGCCCAGGCACCTTCAAGGAGTCTAGCAATGGTGAGCGCATCTATTTCATCGAGAGTTTCGACAAGCTGGGTTACGAGGTCAAAAACATCTTTGTCCAATCCAAGCAAAACGGCAAAACCGGCATTATTACGGCCAACAGTGGTAGCCGCTACAAAGCTGACAATGGTGATAACTTTCTGCGCATGGAACATGGTCGCCGCTATGAAGTGACCCCCAACACGTTGGAGGTCATGACCACCGAGTTTGAGCGCTACGATATCCGCGTCGAAACCAAAGAGAGTGCACCCGCCGCCAGCAGCGCACAAACCCGCTCAACGCGCGCTTTACTGGCAGGGTCCACCCCTGCCGACCAAGCTGAGCTGCACTGGCGGCTGGCCTTGCCGATCTCCACCATTGTCATGGTGTTGCTGGCCATTCCGCTCAGTTTTGTGGATCCGCGTGCTGGGCGCTCGCTCAATATCATGTTTGCCATCTTGATTTTCATTATCTACAACAACTTACTAAGCATTTTTCAAGCTTGGGTCACGCAGGGTAAGGTGTCAGTGTTGCTCGGCCTTTGGCCGGTGCACCTCTCGTTTATCCTGCTGGGCTGGTATCTTTATCACCGCCGCAAGTATCTCAAACCCTTACTGCCTGACTGGTTCAAACGCCGGCCGCGCACGAGCCAGTCATGACGCTGACTATTTTAAATCGCTATTTCTGGAAAGAAATCAGCTTCAACATCATGTTGGTCCTGCTGGGTCTGCTGGCCATGTTTTCTTTCTTTGATCTGCTACAAGAGCTCGATAGCCTGGGGCGCGGCCATTACGGCATTAACAGCATGCTGATATTTGTGGCGCTCAGTATTCCCGGGCATATCTATGAAGTCGCGCCAGTGGCTGTCCTGCTGGGCATCATCTACACCTTGGGATCCATGCTGGCCAGCTCCGAACTGGTGGTGATGCGCACCAGCGGTATTTCGCTGCAAACTATTGCCAAAATGCTGCTGCAAATTGGTCTGGCGTTTGCCCTGATCACTTTTTTGATTGGTGAGATCATCGCCCCCATCAGTGAAAAGATGGCGCAACGTATCCGCATTCAAGCCACCGACTCTGTGATTGCACAGGATTTTTTGTCTGGGCTGTGGATCAAGGATGGCAGCAGCTTCGTCAACGTTGGCACAGTGTTACCGGATACCAGTCTGGCCAATATCCGCATTTTTGACTTTGATGCGCAGTTTCGACTGCGCCACATCAGTCAGGCAGAAAAGGGGTATTTTGACGACGACCACTGGGTGCTGTCCAACGTGACACAAACCAATATCAACAGCAGCCAGTCCGTGCAAAACAACTCTGTCACCGCCAAGTTCATGCCACAAACACGCTGGGACTCTTTGGTCAGGCCGGAGTTGCTGAATGTGCTGCTGGTGCTTCCGGAAAAAATGTCCGCTTGGAACCTATATAGCTTTATCCAGTATCTGCAACAAAACGGGCAGCGCAGCACCCGCTATCAAGTGGCCTTATGGTCTAAACTGGTCTATCCACTGGCCTGTCTGGTGATGGTGGTGCTGGCCTTGCCGTTCGGCTTTTTGCAACAGCGCGCGGGCGGCATCAGCGCCAAGATATTCTCCGGGATTTTTTTGGGGGTGGTCTACCAGATCATGAACCGCGTGTTTGTGCACCTGGGCGTTCTCAATGACTGGTCACCACTGGTCAGTGCCATCAGCCCTACCTTGCTGTTTCTGGCCACCGGGCTGGGCATGCTTTATTACGTAGAACGCCGCTAGCGGCGTTGCGGTCACACGGTCACGCGGATAATGCGCGAGCCCAAAATCCGGTCATGCATAAATTGCTGCTCACGATCCAGCAGCGCCCACCACAAGGTCGCACCGGCGGGCAATAGCAGCAGCCCGGCCAACACATAGCGCAGACACGCTTGAGAGGCGCTCAGCAACTGTCCATTCGCGCTGACCACCTTGAGTTTCCAAGTTTGGCTGGCCAGCGTCTGGCCGCTCAACGTCCAGCAGCGCACAAAATAGCCGCCCATGGCCAGCCATAACAAACCCTGCAAGCCGAGTCGCTTCCAGCCATGGCTGGCATCGCCAACCAGCAGCACATAGGCTGCGGTTAAGGCCAGCGCCAGCGCCAGCATTAACAACGCCTCGTAAACCACGGCAAGATAGCGTGTGATCAGGTATTTCATTGGGACTCTCCACATAGCAAAAACCCCGCAATTGCGGGGTGTATCAGCTCAACCGGCCACGGGGGTCCGATTATTTCTGATCCCAGCTGTCTTCCCACATGCAATGCTTGATGGTGTGACGGTTAGCAATCAGTTCGTCGATGCTAGGTTCGTCGTTCAGCGCGCGCTTCAATGCCAGCTTGATCGCTTCGTAGTTGTTTTTGTACAGATCAGCCTTGTCCAGATTGGCTTCTTTAGCACAGCCTGGATCGACCCACAGCAAAGCCACGATACACAGTTCGTTAACCAGCTCTTTAGGGATGATGCCTTCAATCACGGCATCGGTAATGCCATCAGCCACACCGGCTTGCACGACACCACCAAACAGTTCAATGTTCAGCGCATCTTTCAGTGTCACTTTTGGCACCATCATCGTCGCAGGGCGAACCATCTGGTTGATGTCACGCACGGCAAACATCGCAGTGTGGCCTTTGGTTTGCGCCATCATGTTGGCAAACGCTGCACCGACAGGACCGTCAACGGAACCGATCAGGATTTCAGGCATCGCTGCGGTGACATCTTTACCTTCAGAAAACACGGTTGCTTCACCGGCTTTAAATACGATTTTTGACATGAATATTCCTTTTTTATGTCTGCAAGTTAGAGAAAACTTAAACCGTAATTATACCAGCATGAGCGCCATATCTACATGTAAGATATTGGCATCCTCATAGGGTTCGCTACACACTTCGAAGCCCGCCTGGGCATAAAAACCGATGGCGTGGGTTTGCGCGGAAAGGCGTGCATGCGTGACATCCATTTGCTGACACCGCTGTATCGCCTGCATTAATAACGCTTCGCCTATGCCTTGCCCGCGCCACTCAGGCAATACCGCCATGCGGCCGATATGCCCATCCGGCAGCACGCGGGCACAGCCCACCGCCTGCCCCTGCCACTCGGCCAGCAAATGCACGGCGGTGGCATCTGCAGCGTCCCACTCCAGCGACACCGGCACCTGCTGCTCATCGACAAAGACCTGTTGTCGTATCTCACGGCAGGCAGCCCACTGTGCCTGATCCTGCCTCAGGGTGTAAATTCTGAGCCTGGTATGCTGAACCGCCATGCGTCACTCCGGATCAAATATTGCAATTGTACCCACCCGCAGGCATCATACGTGCTTTATTAAAATCGGATTTGAGGAAAAGTTATGTGTCGTTTTCAAACTGCAGCAGCCAGAATCATGCTGGGGCTGGTGTTCTTCGGCGTGGTGATTTTGAAACTGATGGCGATTCTGAATACGCCTGATGGTTACCTGCAATACCAGATGACGCTGGGGCAATTTGGCCTGCCCGCCATTTTTGCACCACTGTTGATCCTGATTCAGTTTGCATTTGGCCTGTCACTGATTCTCGGCTTCAAGACGCGTCTCTCAGCACGCGTGCTCGGCGTACTGGCAGCATTCATGGCCCTTGTGCTGGGCCAAGCCTCTCTGGATGCATTTTTTGCCTACATGGGCATTGCCGGCGGCATGTGGCTGCTCAGCGTTTACCCTGAAACAGCCTGCAGCTTGGATAACCGCCAGGCTTAACCCGCGCCAGGAAAAAGCAAAAAGCCGTGGCTACACCACGGCTTTTTTATTGGGCAGACGCGACACATCAGCCTTTGATTTTGATCCCCAACTGTTTCAACTTGCGATAAAGATGGGTGCGCTCCAGCCCGGAGATTTCTGACAATCGGCTCATATTGTTTTTGACCAGCCGCATATGGTATTGAAAATAGAAGCGCTCAAATTCGTCTCTGGCTTCGCGCAAGGGCTGATCGAGATTGAGCGGCATAGGCTGCTCAGCTGACTCTGCCATCTGCCCTTGAAAATTGGCTAGCACCCGTTGCACATCAGCCTGCGTAATGGCGCTCTCTAGGCTGGTCATTAGCAGGTTTTGTACCACAGACTCCAGCTCATCCAGATCGCCCGGCCAGTCGGCGTTACGCAGAGCATTGAGGGCCGCGATATCAAACGGCTTATACTCAATCTTGCTAGCCTCAACCATCAGGGTCGCCATGGCATTCACCAGGTCTGGGATATCCTCCTTGTGCTCATCCAGACTAGGCACCTTGACGGCTGCGCCAGCCAGCGTTTGCAGTAATGACTGCTCCAGCATGGCTTTTTCGATCAACTGTGGCAGGCCATATTCACTGGCACAAATCACCCGTACGCCATACTTTTCAGACTTGTTGATGACCAGACTCAAGCCTTTTTGCTCGGTCTTGCCTAGCTTGGTCACTTCATTGACAAAAATGACCCCTTCGCGCGCCTGCTCCAGAATGTCCATAGGTGCCGTGACCAGCTTGTCGTACTCATTGAGCGCCACCCAGGGCGTATTGTGCGGACGCAGAAACTTGGCGCATAAGGGAACACTGCCCCCCTTTTTACCAATCAGAAATAAAGCGTTTTTATGCCGTGCCAACTGCTCCAGGCGCTGTTTCAGCTCCTGAATCACGGCACTTTTACCAAAGCTGGAAAGATTGATTTCGGTGTGTGCCAGGTGCTCGCTGTGCTTGATGGCCGCGCCTACTGTTTTCAGTAACTTTTGCAGGGCGATCGGTTTTTCGAGGAAATCGAACGCCCCTAAGCGCGTGGCTTCCACGGCCGTGTCTATGGTGCCATGGCCGGACATCATGATCACCGGCATGGTCAGCAGACCGGCATTGGCCCACTCCTTGAGCAGGCTGATGCCGTCACAATCTGGCATCCAAATATCCAGCAGCACCAGATCAGGACGCTGCTTCAGGCGTTCATCACGCGCGACCTGGGCGTTCTCGGCCAGTCGCACGACATGCCCCTCGTCCCGCAGGATGTCACTCAGTAACTCACGGATGCCTATCTCGTCATCGACCACTAGAATATTGCGTGTAGCCATGGACCTTCCTTACACGATGCGCTCAACGCGCCGACGTTGTTGTTGTTTATCTACCGGCAAGCTCAGAGTGACGCTGGCGCCCCCTTGTGGCAGATTGTCTATGCGAATCTGTCCACGCTGCT
>CAYTIV010000126.1:0-5855 GCA_964437895.1 uncultured Methylotenera sp. | reverse complement strand
GACACCTCCCTTTCACGGAGGCGACCGGGGTTCGAATCCCCGTGGGGACGCCAACTAATCACTTAGTTTCGGCACATTACCGCTTCAGGTAAAATCATCAAAACACACGGTACACTACATATAACACACGCTTGATGCGTGTGATTTCGTTTTTGCTTGTTCAAATCAGTCGATCATGTCTTGGCATCAAGTGAAAAACAAAAAGCCCGCATACACGGGCTTTTTTTCATCTACGACGCGCTAAAGACAACCCTCCGCCGCGATCATTATTTAAGGTAAGGCTTGATTTTACCCAGAATATCATCACTCTCTGGCCGCGTCATGCTGTTGAATGAATAGACCTTCTGCCCGCCTGGCAAAATCACATACTTATAAAAATTCCACTGCGGCGCCTGACCGGTTTGCTTGATTAACTGCTGATAGAGCGGATTAGCATCATTGCCAGTCACGCTAGATTTTTCCACCATAGGAAACTTGACCGAATAGGTCATTTTGCAAAAATCCCCAATCTGCTTGTTATTGCCTGGCTCTTGCCTAAAGTCATTGGACGGAAAACCAATGACGACCAAGCCTTTATCTTTGTATTGCTCATACAAGGACTCCAGCGCTTCAAACTGTGGCGTAAAGCCACATTTGCTGGCTGTGTTGACGATCAGCACAGGCTTGTCCTGAAATTGACAAAAATCGACAGTCTGGCCTTGCAGTGTCTTGAACTGGTGCTGATAAATGGGCAAACATTCGGCCTGCGCCACGGCAATCTCCCCCAAGGTCAATAACATCAAAATCACATTACGCATTGTATCTCTCCAGAATCTCTTTATATTATGCCTTCACAGACAATCAGTTAGCGGGATTGTTCTGTGGGGGATGCCTATTTTATTTTTTTATCAAATGGTCGTTAATACACATATTAAGGAACAAAAATGATGGTTGGCACACTCTATGCTAATACATTAACAACAATGTAAATTACTGACATGTTTGAGCAATAACCTACACGATGGGAGTCTATCATGTTACAAAAAGCAGCCCCCGCAGATAATTTTAAAAAAATCGATCAAATGCTGGAAGATTTTGCCGGTGATGAAGTGGATGATTTTGACGCTGAGTATGGTAGCTACGAAAAGAGCCATAAGCACTACTCTGCGGATGAAGATGCACTGATGAATATTGACGAGCTGTATTAAGGCGTTTTCTTACTGGCGTTGTTGTATCACCGATTCCCCTGTCAGCATGCACCATGGATGCTGATATAATAGTCGAATGGAAATTACTACACGCTTGGAATTTGATGCTGGCCATCGGATTCCTGATCACAAAAGTCAGTGCCGCAATCTACACGGTCACCGTTACGCCATTGAGATTACGCTCTCAGGCGACATCATCAATGCCGAACACGCCTCTGAAAACGGCATGGTCATGGACTTTGCAGATGTAAAACGTATCGCACGCGAAACCATCGTGGATCGCTGGGACCATGCCTTTTTAGTCTACCAGGGTGATGATGCTGTACTCGACTTTCTGAACAGCCTGCCCAATCACAAAACAGTGGTATTCCCGACGATTCCTACCGCTGAAAACATGGCTTCGGAAGCTTTTAGACTGCTCAAAGCGCAATACCGCGATACCTTTGGCAACCATCTTAAGCTGATGAAAGTACGCCTGTACGAAACGCCTAACAGTTGGACAGACGCCTTCGACCTGACTTAACGGGCATCCGAGGTCACTGCGCGCATCACCTCTTGCAGTGCCTGCTGCCAGTCTGGCAACGTCACATTGAACACCTCAGCCAGCTTATCGGTCGCCAATCTTGAGTTGGCAGGTCGTTTCGCTGGCACTGGATAATCCGCTGTTGCAATCGCTTCAATCTGCTTGACCATCAGCGGCGGCAAACCCTGGAGTGGTGGCAAACCTTGCGTTTGCGCGAGCGCTTGATACTGGGCAACAATCTCACTGGCAAAGCCGTACCAGCTCGTCTCGCCGCGACTCACCAGATGATAAACCCCCGTCAGCGCGGCTTGGTCTGGATTCCATTGTTGTACAAGGTCAACCACTGCCCGTGCAATGCAGATATCGGCGGTGGGAGCGCCATACTGGTCAGCCACGATGCGCAGGGTCTCGCGCTCGCGTGCCAGGCGTAAGATGGTTTTTAGGAAATTTTTACCGTAGCTACCGTAGACCCAGCTGGTACGCAAAATCAAATGCGGCACGCCTACCTGGCGAATGGCATCTTCTCCCGCCAATTTGCTGGCACCGTACACACTCATCGGCTGCACCGGGTCTGTTTCTACATACGGGCTAGCCTTGCGACCATCGTAGACGTAGTCGGTGGAAAAATGAATCAATGCTGCATTCAATCTGGCGGCCTCTTCTGCCAGCACTTGCGGCGCTACAGCATTGATGGCAAATGCCCGCTCCTGTTCTGACTCTGCCAGATCGACGGCCGTGTAGGCAGCGGGATTGATAATTAAATCAGGGGCAACAGTGCGCACTACCTGACGAATCTGTTCCGGCTGACTCAAATCCAGTTGCTGTCGGTCACAACAGACCAAAGAAAAAGGCTGCTGCTGACTCGCCTGCAAACACTGTTGCAAAGCATGCCCGACCTGCCCGCTGACACCGGTTAACAGTATGGTTTTCATGTTATCGCGCTTAATCGAATTTGGGCGCATCGGCCCATGACAGCCCGGCCAGATCCTTGGCGGACAGGCTAGCATTGAGGCCTTCAGGCCACTGAATCGCCACCGCAGGGTCATCCCACTTTAAGCATACTTCATGTTGAGGGGCGTAATAGTCTGTGGTTTTGTAGAGAAAGTCTGCGCTGTCAGACAATACGACAAAACCGTGGGCAAAGCCTGCAGGCACCCAAAACTGTCGGTGGTTGTCTGCACTTAAATGCACCCCAGTCCATTGCCCAAACGTGGGGGAGCTGCGACGCATGTCTACCGCGACATCAAACACCTCGCCCTGCACCACCCGTACCAGCTTACCTTGCGTTTGCTGCATCTGGTAATGCAATCCTCGCAGAACGCCACGGCCTGAACGTGAATGGTTGTCTTGTACAAACGTGATATTTAGGCCGGTGCAAGCCTCAAACGTGTTCGCATTAAAGCTTTCCATAAAAAAACCGCGAGAGTCACCAAAAACTTTGGGCTCCAGAATCAGGACTTCTGGAATCGACGTGCGCACCACTTGCATTAAAACACCTGTTCTTTGAGAATCTGCTTCAAATATTGGCCATAGCCATTTTTGGCGTACTTATCCGCCAGTTTGTCTAATTGCTCGGCGGTGATGAACCCTTGCCGGTACGCAATTTCCTCCAAGCAGGCAATTTTAAGACCCTGTCGCTTTTCTATGGTCTGAATGAAGCCGCTGGCCTCAAGTAGCGACTCGTGTGTCCCGGTATCTAGCCAGGCCATGCCACGCCCCATCACTTCTACGTTCAGGTCACCCCAAGCCAGATATTGCTTATTCACATCGGTGATTTCAAGCTCGCCACGTGGTGAGGGTTTAAGGCTTTTGGCCACATCGACCACGCGCTCATCATAAAAATACAGCCCGGTCACGGCATAACGCGATTTGGGCTGCGCAGGCTTCTCTTCGAGGCTAATGGCGCTGCCATGCGTATCAAACTCCACCACCCCATAGCGCTCAGGATCATTGACCGGGTAAGCAAACACCGTGGCCCCTTGCTGACGCTGTGCGGCAGCCATGGCCATTTCACCCAACTCGTGGCCGTAGAATATATTGTCACCCAGGACCAAGGCACTACTGTCACCGCCGATAAATGACTCCCCCAGAATGAAGGCTTGGGCCAAACCATCGGGTGAAGGTTGCACCTGGTACTCGATGCGCATGCCCCATTGCGTGCCATCGCCCAGCAGCTCCTTGAAGCGCGGGGTATCCATAGGCGTGGAGATGATTAACACTTCACGAATGCCCGCCAGCATCAACGCCGACAAAGGATAATAAATCATGGGTTTGTCGTACACAGGGAGCAATTGCTTGGAAACAACCTGTGTGACTGGATATAAACGAGTGCCGGAGCCTCCCGCAAGAACAATGCCTTTTCTCGCCATTATGCCAACTCCTCGCCACGTTCGTCGTAGTTCTTGTTCAGCCAATGCTGATACTCACCGCTGGTCACATGCGCGACCCACTCCTGATGCTCCAGATACCAGCGCACGGTCTTGCGTATCCCTGTTTCAAAGGTTTCTGCTGGCTTCCAGCCAAGCTCACGCTCAATTTTGCTGGCATCAATGGCGTATCGCATATCGTGGCCAGGACGGTCTTTGACAAAGGTAATCTGGTCACGGTAACGCCCCTCGGCTTTGGGTTGTTCCTGATCGAGAATGTCGCACAAGGTGTGCACAACATCGAGATTGGTTTTTTCATTCCAGCCGCCGATATTGTAGGTCTCGCCAGGCTGGCCTTTGGCTAATACCTCACGGATGGCACTGCAGTGATCTTCTACATAGAGCCAGTCACGGATATTGCTACCATTGCCATAAATAGGCAGCGGTTTGCCAGACAGCGCATTATGAATCACCAGTGGGATCAGCTTCTCTGGAAAATGAAACGGACCATAGTTATTGGAACAATTGGTCGTCAGCGTGGGCAGTCCGTAAGTATGGTGATAGGCACGGACCAGATGGTCTGACGCAGCTTTGGAAGCCGAATACGGACTGTTGGGCTGGTAGGGATTCGTCTCTTTGAAAGCCGGGTCTTGCGGCCCTAGCGAGCCATACACCTCATCGGTAGACACATGCAGCAATCTAAACTGCGCTTGCTCTGCGAAAGGCAAGGCCTGCCAGTAGGCACGCACCTCTTCCAGCAGATTGAAGGTGCCGACCACGTTGGTCTGAACAAACGCATCCGGCGCGT
Organism: uncultured Methylotenera sp.; assembly: GCA_964437895.1. Classification (GTDB taxonomy): domain Bacteria; phylum Pseudomonadota; class Gammaproteobacteria; order Burkholderiales; family Methylophilaceae; genus Methylophilus. The sequence goes on along the minus strand of CAYTIV010000126.1, from coordinate 971 downwards.
GAATAGAACGGTCAACATGACTCTCCGCCGCAAAGTTCAGTACCGCACGCGGCCGGTGTGTCTCTAGCAAGCTTTTGACTGCAGCACGGTCGCCAATATCTGCATGCACAAACACATGATCAGGGTGCTGACTGAGCGCCGCCAAGTTTTCCATATTGCCGGCGTAGGTCAATTTATCCAGATTAATGACCTTACCGTAGCCTAGAGCGATCCAAGCATTTACAAAATTACTGCCAATAAAACCAGCACCACCGGTGACTACGATTGTTTCCGTAAGCATAAAGTCCTAATCTGACAAAGGGTATTGCGACATTATAAACATATGTTAAGGTTTGAGCACTGCTCAGCATTTACCAGGCGGTAGCGCCAGACTTTTGCAGTCCTTCGATATATTGCTGATGCGCAGCCAGCTCTTCATCACTGGCGCTCAGCAACTTAATGACCGAGACATCCACCGCCAACGCGGTCTGGCTCGTTTGCTCCGCCGGGCTAGATAGTTCCATCAGCAAACTCTCCTGACCACGGGTCATGGCAATATAAACCTCAGCCAGCAGTTCCGCATCTAGCAACGCGCCATGCAAGGTACGCTGAGAGTTATCTATGCCAAAATGACGACACAGTGCATCTAGGTTGTTACGTTGCCCTGGCCGCATCTCTTTCGCCATTTTCAGGGTATCGACAATCCCGCTAACGTAGGTTTCCAGCTTGTCGAGGCCGAGTCGCGCCAGCTCCATGTTTAAAAAGCCCATATCGAACGGCGCGTTATGAATGATCAACTCACCGCCACGCACAAACTCGATAAAGTCTTCGGCAATGTGGGCAAACAAAGGTTTATCCTGCAAGAACTCGAGCGAGATGCCGTGCACTTCCTGCGCGCCGGCATCGATCTCCCGCTCCGGATTGATGTAAAGGTGAAAGTGTCGTTGCGTCGGGCGACGGTTGAAAATTTCTACTGCAGCCACTTCAATAAT
>CAYTIV010000125.1:0-5859 GCA_964437895.1 uncultured Methylotenera sp. | reverse complement strand
CGATGAAGATCGCATCGGCACGGCGCAGCAGGTCGGCGTATTCCTTCTTCACCTCGCCCAGGATGCGCACACCCAGGCCCGGACCCGGGAAGGGATGCCGGTAGACCATCTCGGGCGGCAGGCCCGGGGCCACGCCCAGCTCGCGGACCTCGTCCTTGAACAGCTCGCGCAGCGGCTCCAGCAGCTTCAGGCCCAGTTGCTCGGGCAGGCCACCCACGTTGTGGTGGCTCTTGATGGTGACGGCTTTTTTAGATTTAGCACCACCGGATTCAATCACATCCGGATAAATGGTGCCTTGTGCCAGGAAAGTCGCGCCCTTGTGGCCCGCGCCACTGGCTTTCAGCTTGGCGGCTTCAGCCTTGAACACCTCTACAAATTCGGCACCAATGATTTTACGTTTGGCTTCGGGGTCGCTGACCCCCGCCAGTTTGCCCATGAATTGTTCGGTGGCATCCACGCGAATCACCTTCGCATGCAGACGGCCAGCAAACATTTCCATCACCATGTCGCCTTCATTCAGGCGTAACAGGCCGTGGTCAACAAACACGCAGGTTAACTGGTCACCAATCGCACGGTGTATCAGTGCCGCAGCCACGGAGGAATCGACGCCGCCGGACAAGCCCAGAATGACTTCTTCGTCACCCACTTGTGCTTTGATGTTGGCCACTGCTTCACTGATGTAGTCGCCCATGATCCAGTCAGGTTTCGCCGCACAAATGTCGAGCACGAAGCGCTCAAGCATGGCTTGGCCTTGTTTGGTGTGGGTTACTTCTGGGTGAAACTGCACCGCATAAAAACGACGTGTTTCATCTGCCATGGCGGCAATAGGCGTGGTGTCGTTGCTGGCGATGACTTTAAACCCTGCAGGTAATTCTGTGACCTTGTCACCATGACTCATCCAGACATCAATCAGGCCATGACCTTCTGTATTGGTCGCATCCTGAATGTCGCGGAAGAGGGCAGAGTGGCCACGGGCACGAACTTGGGCATACCCAAATTCACGTTTGCTACCGGCCTCGACCTTGCCACCTAATTGCTGCGCCATGGTTTGCATGCCGTAGCAAATGCCAAGCACGGGCTTACCCAACTCAAACACAGCTTGCGGTGCCTTGTCGGTTTCTTCTTCATACACGCTGGCATGACTGCCGCTCAGAATAATGCCATCGGCGCCGAAATTGCGGACGAATTCGTCTGACACATCACAAGGATGAATTTCACAATAGACATGCGCTTCGCGCACACGGCGTGCAATCAGCTGGGTAACTTGAGAGCCGAAATCAAGAATCAGAATTTTGGAATGAGACATGTTTTTTTAGCCACAGAGTGCACAGAGGACACAGCGTTTGAGGAGATGTCTCTCCGTGAGCGCGGTGTCCTCTGTGGCCAGGATTAATAATAATCAGTCAGAACTAATCGATACGATAATTGGGTGCTTCTTTGGTGATTTGTACATCGTGCACATGCGATTCACGCATGCCTGCACTTGTGATTTGTACAAACTCTGCCTTGTTACGCATCTCTTCAATGGTGGAGCAACCGACATAGCCCATGGAGGCGCGCAAGCCACCCATCAACTGGTGAATCACGGCGACGACGCTGCCTTTATAAGGCACGCGACCTTCAATGCCTTCTGGCACCAGTTTGTCGGCGTTGGCTGTGTTGTCTTGGAAGTAACGGTCGGAAGAGCCTTTTTGCATCGCGCCAATAGAGCCCATACCACGGTAGGACTTGTAAGAGCGACCTTGGTACAGCTCGACTTCACCTGGAGCCTCTTCGGTACCCGCAAACATGCCACCCAGCATCACATTATATGCGCCGGCTGCAATCGCCTTGGAGATGTCGCCTGAGAAACGAATGCCGCCGTCAGCAATGAAGGGCACGCCAGATTTTTCCAGCGCTTTGGCTACGTTGCTGATTGCCGTGATTTGCGGTACGCCCACACCGGCCACGATACGTGTAGTACAGATAGAGCCTGGGCCGATACCCACTTTTACGCAGTCTGCACCATGGTCTACCAGGGCCAGCGCTGCCTCTGCGGTGGCGATGTTGCCGCCAATCACTTGCAGGTTAGGGTAGCGGGTTTTGGCCCATTTGACGCGATCCAGTACGCCTTGTGAGTGACCATGCGCGGTGTCCACCACAATCGCATCTACGCCAGCTTCAACCAGTGCTGCAATGCGTTCATCGGTACCATCACCTACGCCTACCGCCGCACCAACGCGCAGACGGCCTTTAGCATCCTTGCAAGCCAATGGGTGGTCAGAGGATTTTTGAATATCTTTAACCGTGATCAGGCCCTTGAGCTCGTAGTTTTCACCCACAACCAGCAAGCGCTCTAGGCGGTGTTTGTGCAGCAAGCCCATGATTTCTTCACGGCTGGCGCCTTCACGCACGGTAACCAGGCGATCTTGCGGTGTCATGACATTGCTGACCGCTTGATCCAAGTTGGTCTCAAAGCGCAGGTCACGGTTGGTAACGATGCCGACGACTTTGCCGTCCTGTAATACTGGCAAGCCTGAGATTTTTTGCTGTTTGGTTATGTCCATCACTTCACGCACGGACATGGCAGGGTGGATGGTGACCGGGTCGATCACTACGCCAGACTCAAAACGTTTGACGCGAGAAACGCGGGAAGCCTGCATTTCAATGGTCATATTTTTGTGAATGATGCCCATGCCGCCCAGTTGCGCCAGCGCAATTGCCATACGTGCTTCGGTGACGGTGTCCATCGCAGCGGATAACAGGGGGATGTTTAAGGTGATGCTTTTGGTCAGTTTGGTGCTGAGGTCGACCTCGCGAGGCATCACATTTGAATGGGCGGGAACGAGTAAAACGTCATCAAAGGTAAGAGCTTGTTGCAACAAACGCATGTGAATTCCTTATCTCCAAAATATAATTATACCGATTTCATTTTGCCTTGACAAAGCGTTTCGCATTTTTTAGCGTTGCGCGCATGGGCATTGGCATGGTTTATGCATAGCTTTTTCTGATCAAGAGCAAGGTGTGAGTGATGCGCAAGTATTTAAAAGTGATTTTTTGGGGTCTGTTATGCTGGTCTTGGCAGGCCGGTGCCGAAATTTATAAATGGCGTGACGATAAAGGAATCATGAATTATTCGGATACGCCCCCACAAACGGGCGTCGCGGGTGCGCAAAAAATCAAGGCGGCGACGGTGCCCAGTGATACGCCTTTGACGCATGCTGATGCCTACCATCGCGAAGATGCGCCCGCTAAGAAACCCGTGGATCCTAAGCAGGAGGCAGCTGCAGCCCCCTCTAAAGAGGCTGAGGATCTGAAGGTCTTACAGGAACGCGTTAAAGCGCAAAACTGTGCCTCAGCGCGCACGAATTACCGCAACTATGCCGTCGGTGGTCGTATGCAAAGTGTGAATGAGACCGGTCAAAGAGAGTATATGAATGATGAACAGCTGAAAGAAGGGCTAGCCAAAGCGCAGCAGGACATTGACGAAAATTGTCCAACTGAGTGAGGTTTGTCTGCTGTTAAGGCCGTCCCGATTGGGGCGGTTTTTGTTTTTTGGCCGCGACGCGCTGCCGTCTCGCCTCTTTGGGATTGGCAACGAGCGGGCGATAGATTTCGACGCGGTCATACGCTTTGAGCACGGTATGAGGGTCTGTTTTTTTGCCAAAGATGCCCAAGGTGGCTTGTGCGAGTGACAGCTCCGGGTGCCGTTGTGTGATCCCGGAGTGCTGTGCCGCTTGCAGCGCAGTGGTGCCCGCCGGGACTGAGAGCGCAATCAAACTTTGCTTGTCAGGGCTGGCATAGCCCACTTCAACGCTCAGCATGACGGACGAGGACTGCGCTGTCGTCATTTCAAATGCAGTTTGCCAGCCTGTTTGACGAAGCTGTCGACAAAAGTGTTGGCTATGTGACTGAATACCGGCGCAATCATGCGCTCCACCAGACTGTTAGCAAACACGTATTCCAGTTTGAATTCAATTTTGCACGCATCTTCACGCAAGGGGATGAAGTGCCAATGGCCTGCCAGTTGCTTGAATGGGCCGTCCACCAAGGTGATGTCCATGCGATGCGGATACTGTTTGTGGTTGCGGGTCGTGAAGTGCTGTTGTATGCCATGGTAGCGGATATGGATGGTGGCTTGCGTCACCTCCGGCGTACGCTCTATGAGTTCGCTGCCGCCACACCAAGGTAAAAAATCAGCATAGTTCTCGACGGCATCTACCAATTGAAACATGGCTGCACAAGAGTGCATGACCAGAACGGTTTTTTCTACTTGAGCCATTGCGTATGAGATCGTCCCGGAACAGAAAGTGGTTTTGGGTTAAAATGCTATTTTAAGTGATTTAAGTCTGCCTGCCAGCGTTATGAGTATCGCGCAAAACAAAAAAGCGTTTTTTGACTACTTTATTGAAGAAAAGTACGAAGCCGGTCTGGTGCTCGAAGGCTGGGAGGTCAAGGCCATTCGCGATAATCGCACCAATCTCAAGGAAGCTTACGTAGTCGTCATGCGTGGCGAGTTGTATTTGATTGGTTGTCATATCACGCCTTTGGGGGCGGCTTCCACGCACATTCGTCCGGATGCGATTCGTACACGCAAGTTGTTACTGCATCGCGAAGAAATTGACAAGCTGATCGGCAAGGTTGAGCGCGCGGGCTATACCATTGTGCCGCTGGACATGCACTTTACACGTGGCCGTGTGAAGATTCAGATTGGCCTGGCTAAAGGCAAAAAGCAGCACGACAAGCGTGATACTGAAAAAGAGCGTGACTGGAAACGTGAGCAGAATCAGTTGCTCAAAAACAAGCAGCGCGCCAGAAACTAATCTAAGTCAGCCGCCTGTTTGGCAGGCGGCGCTCCTTAATGGTTGTGTATTTTCGAACTCAGCCAGTACTGCCGGAACCATACCCGGCAAATCCTCCGCAATCAATCCCGGCCCAAACAGGGTCGCTGCCCGTCCGTGTACCCAGGCTGCTGCCAGGCAGGCCTCATACGCTGGCATGCCTTGCGCCAATAAGCCGGTGATTAATCCTGCTAGCACATCGCCAGCACCCGCTGTGGCTAACGTGGCGGGGGCGTTGTCGTTGATGGTCATCCGCCCATCTGGTGCGGCGATGATGCTGTGTGCGCCTTTGAGCAGCACGACTGCTTGCAGCTGTTGTGCGGCGGCGAGTGCCTGCGCCATGCGTGCTGGTAATGCGGAAGCTGGCGGCGTGCCGGTGAGGGTGGCAAACTCGCCCGCATGCGGGGTGCATACGCAAGGCACGGTATTGTCTGCACGTAGTGGGGCTGTGTGCAGGCCAAGTACGGTCAGTGCATCCGCATCTAAGACCAACGGACGGTCTGTGTCTAGCAGTTGCGTTAGGGTGTGGCGCGTCTCAGCGTGTACGCCAGCGCCAGGCCCAATTAGGTAAGCGCTAATGCGGTGGTCGGATAGCACCGCCGTGTGTGCAGTCTCGTCAGCATAAGGTTTGACCATGATGCTCAGGCATTGGCTGGCATAAATGGTCAGCGCCGTCTCAGGCACTGCGATGGCGGTCATGCCTGCGCCGATTCTGGCGGCGGCTAATGCCGCCAGTCTGGCTGCGCCGGTGACGGGGTAACCGCCCTGTATCATGGCGTAGCCACGTGTGTATTTATGGCTCTGGGCATGCGGTTTCGGCAGCAGGGCTTGCCATAGCGCCGGACGATTCAAAGTGTGATTTAGCATAGGCATATTGTATGCCTGTCCCTATTCGCTGGCGAGTTGTCGCAGGATTTATCGTTTAGCTTCATTGTGGGCGAAGGGGCTTTACGGTAAAATGTTCTCCCGTCTGTAACAATCTCAAAGTACCTTATCCATGACCAAATATGTATTCGTAACCGGCGGTGTTGTTTCTTCT
>CAYTIV010000124.1:0-5864 GCA_964437895.1 uncultured Methylotenera sp. | reverse complement strand
TCTGGTTTTCATGCCGAAAAAAGTGGCCGAACAGTCTCTGATGTCAGAGTTTGAACAGCGCGAGGTCAGTGTCGCTGATGTTAAAGTGTCTGACTTTATGAATCAGGTGAGTGTGACGCCGGAGCAAGTGCAGGCTTATTACAACCAGCATAAAACTAAATTTATCGCGCCAGCCAAAGTAAAACTTCAATTTGCATTGTTAACCGCCGCTGGCTTGATGGGGCAGGTGAATGTGACCGATGCAGAGGTGAAGCAATTTTATGACGAGAATGCCGCAAAGCTGCAAGGCAATGAGCAGCGTCAGGCCAGTCATATTCTGATCGGCTTTAACGCCACAGCAACACCAGCAGAAAAAGCAGCCGCTAAAGATAAGGCGGAAGCACTTTTGAAACAGGTGAAGGCGAATCCTAAAAGTTTCGAAAAACTGGCGATTGAGAACTCTCAAGATACAGGCTCAGCTGGTAAAGGCGGCGATCTCGGCAGTTTTGGCCGTGGTGCCATGGTAAAACCTTTTGAAGATGCTGCGTTTGCCATGAAAGTCGGAGACATCAGTGGTTTGGTGGAATCCGAGTTTGGCTATCACATTATCAAGCTGACCGGCATTACGGGCGAGTCTTCAGACTTTGACTCGGTGAAACTGAAGCTCAAGGCCGAGTTGCTGTTCCAAAAAGCGCAGGCTAAATATGCCGAACTGGCAGATGATTTTGGCAATACCGTGTATGAGCAATCCGGTAGCCTGGATCCTGTAGCCAAAAAATTTAATGTACAAGTGCAAACCTCACCTGCTATGAGCAAGGACGAGATCGCCAAGTTCTTTAAGAGTGACCGTTTTGCTAGTCTGATTTTCTCTGACGAAGTGTTGAAAGAAAAACGCAATACTGAGGCTGTGGAAGTTTCACCTAACAACTTGGTGGCCGGTCGTGTGGTGGAGTATGCGCCAGAGGCCCCCCGCAGCTTTGACGAAGTCAAAGGGGGGATTGAGGCCTTGCTTAAGGCAGAAGCCGCTAGCAAACTAGCTCAACAAAAAGGCGAGGCGTTGTTGGCTGACCTCAAAGCTGGCAAGTCAGTGGGTGCAGACTGGATTCCTCCGGTGACGATAGATCGTCGTAACGCCCAAGGCCTGAGTGATGGTGTCATGCGTAACGTGTTTAAAGTGAATACGCATGCATTGCCTGCCTATTACGGCTTTAACGAAGCCAATAAAGGCTACACCGTGATTAAGGTGATTGCGGTGAATCAGAAGCTCAAGGATCAGCCAGATGTTGCTGAGCGCGCCTTAAAAGCGTATCAAGCTGCATTGGGCGCCGAGATGTCACATGCCTATGTGGGTTCATTAAAAGCTAAAAAAGAAATTCAATTCAATGCCAAGGTACTGTTGTCTAAAAACAATGAGTAGGGCTGTTGAGTGATGTAAAAAAGGAGGGCATGCCCTCCTTTTTTATTGCCTGTCATTAGCGTGCAGTGGTCAATGCTCAGTCTGCCGGCTAACGCGTGATGCCGTAGCTGAGTAAAGTGATATTGATCAGCACGGTGATCCAGAACAGGCGTTGATAAGTGATTTTTTTGGTTTTGTGATGATGCCATTGCTGGGCGAGTTGCGCGCCAGGCCAACCGCCTAATAGCCCGAGCAGGAGCAGTGTGCGCTCTGGTATGCGCCTGTGCTGTTTTCTGGCGGCCATTTTATCTTGCCAATATGCCACATAAGTGACGAGGCTGGCGATAAGGTACCAGGCTGCCAGCCATAGTGGGAAGTGCCCTAGCCATACGCTGAGTCCCATCGCGCTGAGCCAACACGTTGCGATCAAAGGCATATTAAGGTCTTGTCCATATTAGGTCCTTGTTAAGCGCAATAAAAAAGCCTGACGCAAGGTCAGGCTTTTGGCAATAGTGCGCGATTTAATCAATCTGCCCGGCTGCCGTGATGTTCATGCCGCCATCAACATAGGTGATTTCACCTGTGACGCCTGAAGCCAGATCACTCGCCAAGAAGGCTGCGACATTGCCAACTTCATCAATGGTGACATTACGGCGTAATGCTGCGTGTTTTTCGTTAAAGCCTATCATCTTGTCGAAGTCAGCAATACCGGACGCCGCCAGTGTTTTGATGGGGCCGGCAGAGACTGCATTCACACGAATACCACGTGGTCCCAAGCTTTGCGCCAAATAGCGAACATTGGCTTCCAGGCTGGCTTTAGCCACGCCCATGACGTTGTAGTTAGGCATGGTGCGCTCTGCACCCAGGTAGCTAATAGTCAGCAGGCTGCCGTTACGGCCTTGCATCATGGGATAAGCTGCTTTTGCCATGGCAGAAAAGCTGTAAGAGCTAATATCGTGCGCAATACGGAAGTACTCACGGTCGATGTTATCCAGGTAGTCGCCGTCTAAGGCTACTTTAGGCACAAACGCAATCGAGTGCACCAGGCCATCGAGACCATCCCACACTTTGCCCAGTTCTACGAACAGGTTGTCGATTTGAGCGTCTTCGGCGACGTCGCAAGGTAATACGATGTTGGAGTCAAAGTCGGCTGCCAGATCACGTACACGTTTTTCGTGTTTATCGACTTGAAAGGTGAATGCCAGTTCGGCACCTTCACGTTTCATTGCAGACGCAATGCCATAAGCGATTGAACGGTTGCTCAGCAAACCGGCAATCAGGATTTTTTTTCCAGCAAGAAATGCCATGCTTGTTCCTGTGTAATGATGAGTGAAATCAGTTAGCGTGTGGTGTTTGAACGCGGGTCAAACACATCTCGCAAACCTTCGCCGCGCAGATTATACCCTAACACTGTGATTAATATGGCAAGTCCGGGGAACAGCGACAGCCACCAAGCAAACTGAATATACTCTTTGCCATCAGTGAGAATGTTTCCCCACGAGGCTTGCGGCGGCTGTACGCCCAAGCCCAAAAAGCTTAACCCTGATTCAAGCAATACCGCACTGGCAATTCCTAGCACGACACTAACCAAGACTGGGGTGAGGCTGTTGGGCAGGCAATGTTTAAAGATGATACGCCAATCTTGCGCGCCGAGCGCGGTGGAAGCGGTGACAAATTCACGTTGGGTCAAACTGAGAAATTCTGCCCGCACCAAGCGGGTGACACTCATCCAAGAGGTGAGTCCGATCACCATCATGACATTGGTGATCGATGGGCTCAAAAAGGCAATCACAGCCAGTATCAGAAAGAAACTGGGAATGGAGAGCATAATATCCACCAGACGCATGATCACGGTATCCACCCAGCCTCGGTAATAGCCAGCCAATGCGCCGAGGATGACACCGATGACCGTGGAGATGCCCACCGCAACCAGACCGACCAAAAGTGAGACGCGGCCGCCGAACAACATGCGACTCCACACATCCCGGCCCAGGCCGTCTGTGCCCATCCAGTGTGCGGCTGAGGGGGGCAGCAGGATCTGTTTGACCTGGATCGCATCCGGATCGTAGGGGGCGATCCAGGGGGCCAGTAATGCCAGTAGCAAAATCAGGCCAATCAAACACAGCCCGGTAGCCGCCAGCGGATTGTTCAGAATTTTTTTCATCTGCATAGCTCTGCCTATCCCTGTGGCATCACGCCACGACGCAAGCGGGGGTCTGCCCAGGCATAAGCGAGATCTGCCAGCAGATTGCCTACCAGCGTTAACGCCGAGCCTATGGTCAATATGCCCATCACCACGGGAAAGTCGCGCATCATGACGGCTTCGTAAAATAGTTTCCCCATGCCTGGGATGGCGAAAATCGTCTCGGCAATGACGGAGCCCCCTATGAGGCCGGGCAGAGAGAGACCAATCAGCGTAATGAGCGGTAACATGGCGTTGCGCAAGGCATGGCGATAGGTCACCGTGCGCTCACTCAACCCCTTGGCGCGGGCGGTGGTCACATAGTCCTGACTGAGGACTTCGAGCATGCCATTTTTCACAAACAAGGTGACGCCAGCCAGCCCGGTGATGGCCGGTATGACCACAGGCAAAAACAGGTGCAGGCCCATGTCTTTCAGCTTTCCCCAAGCATCTAGCTGGTCGTAGTGCAGGCTGTGTAGCCCTGAAATGGGAAACCACGGGTGGATCACGCCCAGCCAGTACATCAGCAATAGCGAAAGCCAGAAGCCGGGGAGTGAGAAGCCAATAAAGTTAAATAAAGTGATGGCGCGATCTGGCCATTGTGCGACATGCTTGGCAGCCATCACGCCCAGCGGAATCGCCAATGTTAGGGTAAGCAACAGGCCGGTCACATTCATGAGCAAGGTCACAGGCATGGCCTCTTGAATCATGCCAGGCGTCGTATTACCGTCTTTATCGGTTTCGGCCCAGAATACCGGCTTCTGGTGGCTGGCAAACGAATGGCCAAAATCTAAATGCACCATGCGTTCCAGCCATAGGCCATATTGCACAATAACAGGCTCGTCCAGGTGATACAGGGCGCGCAGTTTTTGTCTTGATTCTTCGGAAGATTTGGGATCAAAGGCGGCCTCAGTGCTGGTAATGTCACCGGGGGCCAGATGCATGATAAAGAACGAAATCAGGCTGATGCCAATCAGCATCGGGATCATCCATAACACGCGTTTAACCAGATAACGTAGCATGATTACTCGGCCTGTATTTGAATGCGACGCAAAGGCTCAGGCAGATACCACTTTTGACTGTCATAGCCCACACCGGCAGGTGGCACCGGATGCATGATGCCCTGTACGCGTTTGTGGATGGCGGTCAGCCCGTACCCAGCAGACAGATATACCAACGGACTGTCGTCATACAGTACTTTGGCAAAGTCATGATAAATGTGCATGCGCTTCTCTGGGTCGAATTCGAGGCGCCCTTGTTCCAATAAGCGGTCTACTTGCGGATTACTATAGCCGATAAAATTGAACTGCCCAGGCTTTTGCTGGCTGGAATGCCAGATCGTATATTGGTCAGGGTCTAGTCCCAGCCCCCAGCCCATGACCACGGCATCAAAATCCCCCGGTTTAATAAAGTTGGTGAGCAGACTGGCCCACTCCAAGGTGCGAATATGGGTTTCAATGCCAACCTCTTTGAGTCGGCGCTGAATGATGACGGCGGTCTTTTCACGTTGCTTGTTGCCAAGGTTGGTCAGGATTTCAAACGAGAGTTTGTGTCCCTGTGCATCCACCACGCCATCGCCATCACTATCAACATAGCCGGCTTCTTTCAGCAATTGTCTGGCCCGGGCCGGATCAAATGCATAGGGCGTTAACTGCGGATTGCTCCAGCGTGTGCCAGGTTTGTAGGGCGAGGCGATGGCGATGCCCAGCCCCAGATACACCCCGTCTATGATTTCCTGTTTATCAATGGCGTAATTGATGGCTTTGCGCACTCTGGCGTCATCAAAAGGTTTACGTTTGAGGTTAAAGCCGAGATAGGTGTAACTGTTGCCGAGTTCCTTGTATTGATTCAGGCTGGCCTGCAACGCCGGACGCGACGGGATGATGCGGGCGTAGGTAATCGGGTCCATGTTCATACTGTCAATATTGTCAGCCATCAGCTCCAAAAACTGTGCGGCCGGATCCGGGATAATGCGCTCGATACGCGCCTCGATATTGGCCGGGCCCATGACCGATTTAGGGTTGCGTGTCAGTTTGATATATTCCCCGTGCCGCCACTCAGCGAGCTGATAGTAATGGCTGCCAAGCGGCTTTTGCGCAAAACTGGTGGTGTGTATGTCTTGCCCGGCCAGTTTGTGTTTGGGTAACACCTGCAAGCTGGCCCAGCTCTCCAGGGCCGGGGCAAAAGGTTGCGCATAATGCACAATAAAAGTCAGGTCATCGGGTGTTTCGGCCTGTGTCACCAAACTTTTATTGCGCATAATGCACAATAAAAGTCAGGTCATCGGGTGTTTCGGCCTGTGTCACC
>CAYTIV010000123.1:0-5991 GCA_964437895.1 uncultured Methylotenera sp. | reverse complement strand
GAGGTGATTGGTGCGCAAGAGGATGATGTCCGTGGCGATATCATCGATTTGCTGCACTTGTTGCTATCGAATATTGGCGAATTAGTGGCGGAGGATAGCTGGCTGAGCGGCCAGGTCTATGCGGTGCAGTCCATCATCAGTGGACCGCTGGATCGCGCCAAGCTCAAGCTGGCTGAAAAAAGTTTGAAAGAGGTGGTCTACAAGCAAGGCTTGGTCAAACATAGTCTGGTGGAAGCCAGAAACTCGTTTAAAACCATGATCAGCACCTTTTTGGATAAGCTCAAATACATGGGTGAAGCCAGTGAACTCTACAGTGGCAAAATTGAGACTTACTCCAAGGAGCTGTCACAAACGGATGATCTGATCAAAATTAACGAGCTGGTGAATCATCTGATGCGCGATACCTCGGTGATGCAGACAGACATTTTACGCTCTCGGGATGATTTGCTCAGCCAGCAACGCAAGGCGAGCGAGGCACAAGAGCGCATGCAGAAGCTGCAAGAAGAGTTGCAGCAACTGAGTGAGGTGGTGCGTATCGATCAGCTGACTGGCGTTTTGAACCGTCGCGGTATGGATGAGGCCTTCAATACCGAGATTGCCCGCTTCCGTCGCAATGGCGAGTCATTAAGCGTGGCATTGTTGGATATCGACAACTTTAAAGCCCTGAATGACCAGCATGGCCATGCGGTGGGCGATTCTGCACTCAAACATCTGGCCGGCGTGGTCAAGCGCGCCGTGCGTCCTACTGATATTGTCACGCGCATGGGCGGCGAAGAGTTTGTCGTGATTCTGCCGAATACGAATCTGGAAGATGCTGTCGTGACCATGAGCCGTTTGCAACGCTCACTGACCAAGGAGTATTTCTTGGGTAACAATCAGAAGCTATTGATCACCTTCAGTGCCGGTGTGGCTCTGTTTAGCACTGAAGATGATGTCAGCTCGATTTTGCTACGGGCTGACCAGGCCATGTATCTGGCCAAAAAACGTGGTAAAAATCGCGTGATGACAGAAATCGACCTACAAGACGCATCCGTCACTTGAATGGGGCGCCTCAGCGCGCACACTGAACATACGCAGGCATAGCCGGTCGTGTTATGCTGTCTGACATCTTAAAGAGGTGTCCTGTGACCATTCCCACTCCCATTGCTACCGGCGCGCTCGCCACAGAGAGCATTCACGATGCCTTGCACGAAAGCGAGCGCAGATTCTCCGCCATCGTTTCCAGTATTCCCGGGCTGGTTTTTCAGATGTACATGTCTGCGGATGGTCAGGTGGTATTTACCTATCTGAGTGAAGGCTGTGAGGCCTTGCTTGGGATTCCTGCGGCGGCCCTGCTCAAAGATGCGCAGACGCTGTTTAATGTGATGGAAGAGCCCTCCGCTAGCCAGTTTAGGCTTAAATTGCAGCAATCTGCCCGCCAGCATCAGCGCTTGGACTGGGAAGGTCAAATATGGATTGCGGACTGGCAAGACATGAAGTGGGTGAATATCCGCGCAACGGCACAGGATTTGGGGCAGGGCGCTGTTCAGTGGGATGGCATCATGCTGAATATCAGCCAAAGCAAGCAGGAAAAGCAGGAGATTGAGCAGGCCAGGCGCGATTTGCAGGCGCTGACCGCTCACCTGAATCAGGTCAAGGAGCAAGAGCGGGTCAGTATCGCCCGAGAAATTCATGATGATCTGGGCGGTAATCTGACGGCCATGAAGCTCGGGCTGTCTACCATCATTCAGCAGATTGAATCCGGTCATCCGGTGAATCTCGAGCAAGCCACCATGTTGCAGGCCATCATTAATCAGACGTTTGACGCCGTGCATCGGATTTCTGGCAACCTGCGCCCCAATATTTTGGATCTGGGCTTGGTAGATGCACTAGAGTGGCAAGTCAATCAGTTTAAAAAACAGCTGGGGGTCACCGCCAAATTCGTGACCAATTGCCGCGACCTCGAGTGCGATGCAGATCAGTCCATGGCGCTGTTCCGCATCTGCCAAGAGGCGCTGTCCAATATTGCCAAGTATGCGCAAGCCAACGCGGTGTCTGTCGCACTGAATCTGCAGGATCAGACGCTGCTGATGACCATCACGGATAATGGGGTAGGCATTGCGCCCGCCGAAAAAATCAAACCTAATTCTTTTGGTTTGCGTGGCATGCAAGAACGGGCAGCCGCCCTCGGCGGTGAATGTCAAATTGAAGCTGGCGATGGGGGTTCAGGCACGCGCATTCATGTGAAAGCGCCATACATTGCGCTTGTTTCGTGACAGAACTGTCTATCCGATTTACAATCAATAAGAGATGAGTCACATAGCAAGGCACACGTGAGCCAAGCAGAGGGGGCAGGTTGGATACAGCAAAAATAAAGGTCATTATCGTAGATGACCACGCCATCTTGCGGTCAGGGATTAAACAGATCCTGATTGCCAGCGGCGACATTGAGGTGGTGGGGGAGGCTGAAAACGTCGCCCAAGCCATCAAATGCGTGCGTGAGGTGCCTGCAGACGTCATGTTGCTGGATATTTCTTTGCCCGATAAAACCGGGATCGAAGCCATCAAGCTGTTCAAGCGTGAAAATTCAGCCCTGAATATCCTTATGCTCTCCATGTACATGGAGGAGCAATATGCCGTGCGTTCTATCCGCTCGGGCGCCTCGGGTTATTTGTGCAAGCATACCGCCTCTGAAGAGCTGCTGACCGCTATTCATACGCTGGCCAAGGGCAAAAAATACATTACGCCAAGTGTGGCCGAAATTCTGGCCGAACAGGTAGGTAATGATCATGCCACGGCCCTGCATGAAACACTGTCAGACCGCGAGTTTCAGGTGATGCGCATGATAGCCTCCGGCCAGTCTGTGAGTGAGATTGCCGACAATCTTGCCCTGTCTGTGAAAACGGTCAGCATGTACCGTACGCGTCTGCTGGAAAAAATGCATCTGAAGCATAATGCAGATATTACGCACTACGCCATCAAGAATCAGTTGGTAGACTAAGTGTTACAGACCATAAAAAAAGGCCTCATGTGAGGCCTTTTTTTATGGTACAGATCTCATCAAGAGGTCTGCACTATCAGCAACTGTTCCCAGTCAAGAGATCTTCCTAGTTAAGAGATCTTCTTGGTGTAATTGATCAGGCCGTTGGTAGAGCTATCAAAGCTGGTGACATCTTCTGCTGTGGTCAACTGTGGCAGAATCTGGCTGGCGATCTGCTTGCCGTACTCCACGCCCCACTGGTCGTAGCTGTTAATATCCCAGATGATGCCCTGGACAAAAATCTTGTGCTCGTACAAGGCAATCAATTGACCCAGGGTATAAGGGGTCAGCTGTTTGAACACAATCGATGTGGTCGGGCGGTTGCCTTCAAACACTTTGTGCGGCAGCAAATCTTCCAGTGCCTGTCCAGTCAAGCCTTGGGCTTCCAGTTCGGCACGGGCTTCTTCGCGGGTTTTGCCCAGCATCAACGCTTGGGTTTGCGCCAAGAAGTTAGCCAACAGAATTTTGTGATGCTGATCATCAGGACTGCCCACTTTGTAGTGGCTGTTAGCAGGCATCAGAAAATCGGCGGGCACCATTTGCGTGCCTTGGTGAATCAGCTGGTAAAACGCGTGTTGGCCATTGGTGCCAGCTTCACCCCAGATCACTGGACCGGTTTTGTAGGTGACGCGGGTGCCATCACGGCAGATGAATTTACCGTTACTTTCCATATCCGCTTGCTGCAGGTAGGCGGCAAAGCGTGACATGCCTTGGTCGTAAGGCAAGATGGCATGCGTGTCGACATGGAAGAAGTTGTTATACCAGACGCCGAGCAAGGCCATGATCACTGGCATGTTCTGCTCCAGCGGTGCCGTCTGGAAGTGTTTATCCATGGCATGACCACCGGCCAGCAGTTGTTCGAAGTGATCCATGCCGACATACAGGGCAATAGAGAGGCCGATGGCAGACCACAGGGAGTAACGCCCGCCCACCCAGTCCCAGAAGGCGAACATGTTGTTGGTGTCGATGCCAAAGGCCTGTACTGCTTTGGCATTGGTGGACAACGCCACAAAGTGTTTGGCGACATGTTGTTCGTTTTGAGCGGCATCCAGGAACCAGCGACGTGCAGAGTGGGCATTGGTCATGGTTTCCTGCGTGGTGAACGT
Organism: uncultured Methylotenera sp.; assembly: GCA_964437895.1. GTDB lineage: Bacteria > Pseudomonadota > Gammaproteobacteria > Burkholderiales > Methylophilaceae > Methylophilus. The sequence goes on along the minus strand of CAYTIV010000123.1, from coordinate 1,866 downwards.
CTTGGAAGCCACGATAAACAGCGTGGTTTCTGGATTGCAGTTTTCCAAAACACGCATCAGGTGTGCGCCGTCGATATTGGAGACGAAATGCGCTTTGAGATTCGGGCTGGCGTAAGGTTTGAGTGCGTCGCAGGCCATTACCGGGCCCAGATCTGAACCACCGATACCGATATTCACCACATCGGTGATGCGTTTGCCGGTATAGCCTGTCCACTGACCACTGCGTACCTGCTCAGTGAACGCGCGCATCTGTGCCAGCACGGCATTCACTTCAGGCATCACATCTTTGCCGTCTACCATGACCGGGGTGTTGCTGCGATTACGCAAGGCGGTATGCAGTACAGCACGGTTTTCGGTGATATTGATTTTTTCACCGCTAAACATGCGGCTACGCCATTGTTCGATATCGGAATCACGCGCGAGCTGGAACAGCTGGGCCAAGGTATCCTTGGTGATGCGGTGTTTGGAGTAATCGAGCAGAATGTCTTCTACGGTTAAACTAAACTCTTCAAAGCGTTTTGGGTTTTGTTTGAACAGGTCGCGCATTTGAACATTGCGCATTTCGATCTGATGCTGGTTGAGTGCATGCCAGCTCGGGTGTGTGGTTAATTTTGCCATGTTATGTTGTTGCTATCGTTTTTCAAGTCAATTAATTTTATCGGGCCTGCAAGCACGAATCTTTAATGGGTGCCTTGCGTAGCCAAAATCTTTTACTGCGAAATCACATGCCGGTCACAGTCTATCCGGTTATTGTAACTGAAGTATGACACCAGCCAGTGGCGGCAAATCGATGCTGATGGAGACCGGTTGATGCATCCAAGGCACAGGATCGCTATGACAGCCGTGACCATTGCCAATATTGCTGCCACCATAGCAGGCAGCGTCACTGTTGAACACTTCCTGATAGTTGCCCGGTTGTGGTACACCCAAACGATATTGTTGGCGTGGTACTGGTGTGAAATTTAACACTATTATAACAAAACTATGGTCACTACCGCGTCTGATGTAGCTCAATATTGATTGAGATGCATCTTCGCACTCTATCCATTGAAAGCCCTGTGCATCGAAATCGTGCGCATGCAGGGCAGGGTGATCGCGATAAAGATGGTTGAGGTCGCGGTTCAGTTGTTGCACGCCTCTATGCAAGATGTGCTGTGGTGAGCTGGCCTCCAGCAGGTGCCAGTCCAGACTCTGGTTGACGTTCCACTCGCGAGACTGGCCAAATTCATTGCCCATGAAGTTGAGCTTTTTACCTGGCATCGTCATTTGCATGGTGGTGAGTAAACGCAGATTGGAGAATTTCTGCCAGGTGTCACCGGGCATTTTTTCTAGCAGAGATTTTTTGCCATGGACCACTTCGTCGTGCGAGAACGGCAACACGAAATTTTCCGAGTAGGCATACATCTGACCAAATGTCAGGCGATTATGGTGGTACTGTCGATACACAGGATCCAACTGCATGTAGGTGAGAATGTCATTCATCCAACCCATGTTCCACTTCATGCTAAAGCCGAGGCCGCCCGCATAGACTGGACGTGAAACAGCTGGCCATGCAGTCGACTCTTCAGCAATGGTAAGTACGCCTGGAAAACGCTCGCCTACCATCAGATTAAGCTGTTTTAAAAACTCGATGACGTCGAGATTTTCACGACCGCCGTAAGCGTTAGGCAGCCATTCGCCATCCTTACGGGAGTAATCCAGATACAGCATGGAGGCGACGGCATCCACGCGCAAGCCATCAATATGAAACTCTTTGAGCCAGTAATAAGCATTGCTCAGCAAAAAGCTGCGCACTTCATTGCGGCCATAGTTGAAAATGTAGGTGCCGCAATCCATATGCTCGCCCAGCCTCGGGTCTGCATGCTC
>CAYTIV010000122.1:0-6150 GCA_964437895.1 uncultured Methylotenera sp. | reverse complement strand
AGGCGCTGCCAGATCGGGGTCAGCATCTCGATATTCAAATCTTTAAGTAGCAACGGTGGCGCCTGACGTTGCTCGTCCAGCCAAGTGACTGTGGCATGGGAGATATTGATACGGCGCTGTGCCAGTAGCCAGTTGGCAAAGGCTGGATTGCCCTGTCCGGACATCGAAATGCCTGCCAGAAACAGCTCGCCACTGGCGGTGCGTCTCACCACCAAGGTGGGCGCTTCTATGCTCAGGCTGACCAGTGAAGGGGACAGCAATGCCAGACTGCTCCAAGAGAGGCGAGAGGTGACTTGTTTGAGGGCGAGCGCCGGGCGCTGCTGGTGGTCAAACAGCGTGACCTCTCCCAGCGTGACTTGCGGTGCTAGGCCGTGCCAGCGGATGGCGATACGGGCAATCGTCACCTGCTGTTGCAAACTGCGACTTAGCGCCTGCTCTATACGGGGTCTGTAGTCATCGATATGTGGAAACACATAAAACTGAATGATGCCTATGATGATGGCCAACAGGGCGGCCATCACCGCCAGGAGTGAAACGAGCCAGCGTTTGATCTTGTGCAGAGGCATAATTCGGTGCGAGGGAAGGGCAACGGTGTAGTGTGTGGACTGCCTATTTTACTCGAAAACCACGGTGCCACGGCATTGCTGGTGTAGGGGCACCGGGCAATTATTCAGCCGGAGCTTGGGTGATTCGTTTAAAATGCCACTTTTTCGCGATTTTTGTTTCTTAGAAAGTGGTCGTCCTTGATTCAGTTTAAACAACTGACTTTTTCCCGTGCTGGTAAAACCCTGGTCGATGCTGCCAGTTTTCAGCTACACCCTGGTCACCGTGTAGGCCTGACCGGTGCCAATGGGGCCGGAAAGTCTACGCTGTTTGCCTTGTTGCGTGGCGAGCTTTCGGCCGATGCCGGCGAGTTACTCATGCCTCCGCAGTGGGTCATCGCGCATGTGGCGCAGGAGACCCCGGCCTTGTCGCAAACCGCCTTGCAATACACGCTGGAAGGTGACGAGGAGTTATGCCGCTTGCAAACGCAGCTGGCCCAGGCCGAAGCCGACCATGGTCATGACCCGTTGCAGATTGCGGAGTGGCATCAGCGGCTGGCCGATATTGACGGTTACAGCGCCGAGGCCCGCGCCAGTGCGCTGCTGGCGGGCTTAGGCTTCACTCAGGCGCAGCTGGGCCGCGCAGTCAGTGACTTTTCCGGTGGCTGGCGTATGCGACTCAATCTGGCCCGTGCGCTGATGTGTCGCTCCGATTTGCTGTTGCTGGATGAGCCGACCAACCACTTGGACATCGAGGCGGTGATCTGGCTGGAAGGCTGGCTCAGCGCCTATCGCGGCACCTTGTTGCTGATTTCGCATGATCGCGAGTTTTTGGATAACATCGTCAATCACATTTTGCATATCGAACAGCAGCAGCTCACTTTGTATCGCGGTGGCTATTCTGACTTTGAGCGTCAGCGTGCCGAAAAGCTGACCCTGCAACAAGCCAGCTATCAGAAACAGCAGCAGCAAATGGCGCATTTGCAACAATATATTGATCGTTTTCGTGCACAGGCAACCAAAGCCAGGCAGGCGCAGAGCCGTATCAAGGCGCTGGAACGCATGGAGCGCATCAGTGCGGCACATGTGGATTCTCCATTCAGTTTCAGCTTCAGGGCGCCCGGTCAGGCCCCTGACCCCTTGCTGGTGATGAACCATGCGGCACTGGGGTATGGCGGCCAGACCTTGGTCAAGCTGGGGCATTTGGCGATACGCCCTGGTGAACGCATCGGCTTGCTTGGCAAAAATGGTGCCGGTAAATCCACGCTGATTAAGGCGCTGGCCCAGTCTGAAACCTTGCTCGCTGGCGAGCGTGTTGAGGGCAAGGATCTGCGGATTGGCTATTTTGCCCAGCATCAACTGGAACAACTGATCGCCAGCGACTCGCCCTTGCAGCATTTGCAACGTCTGGATGCGCAAGCCCGCGAACAGGATCTGCTAGATTTTCTAGGCGGCTTTGATTTTAGAGGCGAAGTGGCCAGAGCGCCCTGTGGCCCGTTCTCTGGGGGCGAAAAGTCACGCCTGGCGCTGGCCATGCTGATCTGGCAACGCCCCAATCTGATTTTGCTCGATGAGCCGACCAATCATCTGGATATCGAGATGCGTCATGCCTTGTCTATGGCCTTGCAGGCCTATGAAGGGGGCATGGTGATGGTCTCGCATGACCGTACGCTGTTGGCAACCTGTTGTGAACGCTTCGTGCTGGTGGCCGACGGCCAAGCGACGGTGTTTGATGGCGATCTCGAAGATTACAAGCAAGCCCTGCTCAAACCTGAGAGTAGTGCGGTGGTGAGTCAGGCGGCGCCTGCCCCCAAACAAAATAGTTATCATCAGCAGAAGGCCGACCGACAGGCCAGACTGACCGAACGGCGGCCGTTAGTGAAGTTGCTGACGTCGCTGGAAGCACAAATGACCCAGCTGGAGCAGCAAAAACGGCAACTGGAAGCCCAATTGGCAGACAGTGATATTTACAATGTTGACCGACGTGAACAATTGCAAAGCCTGCTGATTGCGCAGGGGGATAATCAGAAGCAACTGGAACAGGTAGAAATGCAGTGGCTGGATGTGAATGAGAAACTTGAAGCCCTGCCCGAAATTGAATAAAAAAACAGTAAAGGACCCAAAATGGAAATGACTTACGAAGAACGTATACGCCTCATCTATCAGTTGTGTCAGGCACAGGCAGGCGTTGCCAACATGTCAGAAGAAGAGGCCAAAGTCGCTTTTGCCAGCGTAGATGTAGAAGATGCGATACATTATCTGGCCAGTTTCCTGACCTTTAAAGCGATTCAGTCTGCGGGACGTCACCCTTCAGATGAGTTGCAGAGTAATTTTGACATGCTGGGTGTGTATCAGTGTTTCGGACTGTTGGTGTACGCTTTTCTGTTCATGCCGTTGACGCAGGAGGGCTATGAGATTGACTATGATCGGGCGCAGATTACCATCGTGAAAACCCTGTTTGATGGGCTGGACCCTGAAATGCTGGCTGAGATCGTCGAATCTGGCTTGCATAAGTTTAGGTTGATTGCCGAGGCGGATTCTGAACATTGGCTGGAATACCGCGAGAACTTAGATAAGGTGACTATCAGCTACCTGATCGCCGGCACCGATGATGACAGTCCGCATCGCCCGGAAGAGGTGTTGCCGCTGTTTGGGCAGTTGCTGAGTCAGCTGTGTGAAGCCTTCACGGCGGACTAGTTGTAAAAGTCTGCTGTATTTATATAATGTTTAATGAGAGTTAACATTTTTGCTACAGTATGAAAACTTGAGTAAAAATTGACGGTTTACGCTTGTTAATCAAATTAATTGTTCATAAGATTTCAAGGTTAAATCTATGTTAGCGTGACGCTAATGCAAAAGGACAGAAATGAGCAAGCTGCTGTTAATTGACGACGACATCGAGTTGGCCAACATGCTGAAGGAGTTCCTGACGCAGGAGGGCTTTACAGTGACGACTGCCCACGATGGCTTGACGGGCGAGCAATATGTGCTGGCAGGTAAGTTTGATCTGGTGGTACTGGATGTGATGATGCCGGGACAAGATGGGATGCAAACTTTGCGTAACATCCGTCAGCACTCTGATATCCCGGTGCTGATGCTCACCGCCAAGGATGACAACGAAGGCCGTATCGAAGGCCTGGAAGGCGGCGCAGATGACTACGTGCAAAAACCCTGTCTGCCGCGTGAACTGGTGGCGCGTATCCGTGCGATCTTGCGTCGTCAGAACACTGAAGCGCCCAAAGGTAACGATATCATCGTTGGCCAACTGGTGGTTTCAGGCGAGCGTCGCAAAGTATTCTGGGCTGATAAACCGATTGTGTTTACCAGTACAGAATTTAGTCTGATTGAGATTCTGGCCAAAAATGCCGGCTCCATCGTGAGCAAAGAGGATCTCTCGGTGAAGGCCCTCGGTCGCCCGCTAGTGAAATATGACCGCAGTATCGATGTGCATCTAAGCAGCATTCGCCAAAAGATCGCAGAGGTCTCCGGCGGTGTGAATGTCATTCAAACCATTTACCGCGTCGGCTACCAACTGGTACGCGAGTAAATGCACTAAATTGCGAGGCCTATGGGGCGCCTGTTCTGGAAGTTATTTGTTGTATTCTTTTTGGCGCTCCTGTCCACAGACATTGTGGTAGGCAATATAGTCGCTTGGGAGGCGCAGCATCATCGGCCGGTGGTGACGGTGCCTTGTGTTGCCTCTGCTGATTGCCCCGCCTCCGGACATACCCTTACTCCAACAATCACGCCAGTACAGGCGTCCATGCAGCGCATGGCCAGGTTTTTTTACCTGCCGTTCTCTGTGTTTGTGTTCAGCCTGCTCTCTAGCATCGTCTTTGCAGGCACGCTCGCCTGGTCTATCTCGCACCCGATTAAACTGTTACTTGAGCATCTAAAAAGTGCTGCCGAGGGCGATTTGCTGGTCAGAATCAGCCCCAAAATCACGGCCAGCCATGATGAGTTTACAGAACTAGGCGAAGCCTTTGACCTGATGGCGCTCAGGCTTAATAACATGATCAAAAGTCAGTCCAATATGCTGCACCATGTGTCACATGAGTTGCGGTCTCCGCTGGCCAGGATACAAATGGCCGTGGGCCTGGTCATGCAAAATCCCAAAAAAATGCAAAGTTCTTTGCAACGCGTTGAGCTCGAAGCCGTGCGTATGGAGCGCATGATTACCGAGTTGCTCGAAATCTTTCGCTTTGAGTCTGGCATGCAAAAGTTGCATAAGACGGAGGTCGATCTGAAAGCCCTGTTGCATGGCATCGTCAGCGATGTATTGTTTGAGCGCAATGAGGCCAGATTACATTTGCAGTTGCCTGAGGACCCCGTGGTCATTACGGGGCAGTTAGAGTTGTTGCAACGCGCCATTGATAATGTGATTCGTAACGCGGTCAAATATGGCCCGGAGGATGGTCAGGTTGAGATTGAGTTGCAGCACAGTGCGCGCACCGGAGAAGTGACCCTAGAAGTGCAGGATCAAGGGCAAGGCGTGGAGCCGCAGGAGCTGGAACAGATTTTTAGGCCGTTTGTGCGTGGCCGTCGCGCGTCACAAGTGGAAGGGCATGGCATCGGCCTCGCCATGACCAAGCACATCGTCGAGGCGCATGGTGGATTTGTGAAAGCCACCAACCTCAACCCGCAAGGATTCATGATACGCATCCATTTACCTGCGCACAGTGAGGTCTCTGACGAGCCAGAGACCAAAAAATGGCTGTAACAATGCTAAAATAGCGGGTTTACGAATAATCCCTCCTTGCCGGACATTTTATGACAGCACAACACTCTAACCCAGACCACGCCACTGACGTCGTTGTTGATGAGAATCACGTGATTGCGGAGCGTCGCGAAAAACTGCGTTTGCTGCGTGAGCAGGCGCAGGCCGCCGAAACCGCCGTGTTCCCTAACGACTTCAAGCCGGAGCATAAAGCCGCTGCCTTGCAGGAGGCTTATGCCGCCACTGAAAAGGAAGCCCTGGATCCACAGGAGATTCCTGTGGTGGTGTCAGGCCGCATGATGCTCAAGCGCGTGATGGGTAAAGCCAGTTTTGCCACCATTCAAGACAGTACTTCACGTATCCAGCTCTACATTGCACGCGATGAAATCGGCGAAGCGCTGTATGAGAGTTTCAAGCACTGGGACATGGGGGATATTCTGGGGGCGCGTGGCCGCTTGTTCAAAACCCGCACCGGTGAGTTGTCGGTGCATGTGACCGAATTGCGTTTGCTGACCAAGTCATTGCGTCCGCTGCCAGAAAAATTTCATGGCCTGCAAGATCAGGAAATCAAATACCGTCAACGTTATGTCGACCTGATCACTTCCGAAGAAACACGTGCGACATTCAAGGCCCGCTCACAAGTCGTGGCTGCGATACGCCAGTTCATGAACAGCCATGAGTTCCTGGAAGTAGAAACGCCGATGTTGCACCCGATTCCCGGTGGCGCATCTGCCAAGCCATTTATCACACACCATAATGCGCTGGATATGCAGATGTTTATGCGTATTGCGCCAGAACTGTATCTGAAGCGCTTAATTGTGGGTGGTTTTGAGCGTGTGTTTGAAATCAACCGTAACTTCCGTAATGAAGGCCTCAGCGTGCGTCATAACC
>CAYTIV010000121.1:0-6167 GCA_964437895.1 uncultured Methylotenera sp. | reverse complement strand
TAATGCCACTAAACTTGAGTTTGCCTGCATGGGCGTAGCTGGAGCCATCTTCCAACACGACGCGCACCGGAATGTCCTTGCTACTTTTGCTGCTGAGTTTGCCGCTGGCCAGATCATGCTTGAGTTTGAGCAGTTCGGCACTGGACTGAATGACGTCCACATACATGGGGTCCAGTTGTTGCACCGTGGTGAGCGCCGTGGTCTGGCTGGCTGTCACCAATGCCCCCGGGGTCACGCTAGAGGTGGCCACGATGCCGGAGATGGGCGCCGTGACGCGGGTGAAATCAAGATTGATGCGGGCGGTAGCGACGGCCGCTTTGGCAGCAGCCACATCGGCTTCGGCCTGTTGCAGTGCGGCTTGCGCATCGTCGTTATCCTGCTTGCTCACCGCGTTGATCTTGATCAGCTCGCGATAGCGTTCTGCCTTGAGTTTTAGCGTGGTCAGCGTGGCTTCGGCCCGTTGCAGGGTCGCGGCCGCACTCTGGTAGCTGGCCTGGTAGGGGGCGGGCTCAATTTGATAGAGCAACTCGCCGGCCTTGACCTGTGCCCCTTCACTGAAGGCGCGTTGACGGATGATGCCCCCGACTTGTGGCCGCACTTCTGAAATCATGTAGGCTGTGGTCCGCCCCGGCAAATCGGCGATGATGGCCTGGCTGGCGGGTTGTACGGTAATGACCCCCACTTCGGGTGTTTTGGCTGGGGGTTTATTGTCCTTGCTGCCCTGAGAGCAGGCGGCCAGCATCAGGCCGGCAGCCAGTAGCCAACAATGAGATAAACGCAGGGGGAAAGCGGCTTTCATAACGTACCAATATCGTTTTTATTGTCTGACAAGATTGTACTGTGTTTGATTGGGAATAAATGTAACGGTAAGTATCTGCGATAAAGCCAGCAGATACAATTGCCATGCGCTGGGTGTCACAAAAAAAGGCTGCACTCGCAGCCTTTTTTGCTAGGGTAGGGCGCGCTCGAATCGCTGTAGCACATGGGCCGAGATGCCCTTGGCCAGTTCGTCCTCACCAAAAAAGATAGTCGCCTCCAGCTCTTTTTGCAGGCGCTGGCTTTCATCCTCATGATGGGTGCGGATCACGACTTCGATGCCGGGTTTGAGCTGGCGGGCAATATCGACCATTTGCCGGGCATTCATGGTGTCCGGTGTGGCAATAATCAGCATGGCCGCATTGGCAATGTGGGCCTGAATCAGCACCATAGGGTCTGCCGCATTGCCAGAGACGGCGGGCTGACCTTGCTTGCGCAGTTTTTCCACCAATTCGCGGTTTTGCTCCGCCACCACAAACGGGATGCCGGCGGCCTGTAATGACTGTGCAATGCGCCTGCCCACGCGCCCATAGCCGACCAGCACCACCTGGCCCTGCAGAAACTTGCGCTCGGTGGACATGGGCAGCTCGCCATACGGATCTTGCCGCAGTGCAAAGCGTTTGGCTGTGTCCGAACGTTGCACCACCCAGCTTGCCAGCGGCTTGATCGAGGCAAATACCAGCGGGTTAAGCGCAATCGAAATCAGCGCGCCGGCCAGCACCAGGCTCATGCCGTCTGTAGAAAGCAGGTTGAGTGAGACCCCCAGCCCGGCCAGAATAAAAGAGAACTCACCGATTTGCCCCAGGCTGGCGGCCACAGTGAGGGCGGTGTTCAGCGGGTAGCGCAGGGCCAGCACAATCGCCACCGCGGCCAGTGACTTGCCTACGATGATGATGCCGACCACGGCCAGCACCTGTAACGGCTGTTTGAGCAGGATAGCGGGGTCGAATAGCATGCCCACCGCGACAAAGAACAGCACGGCAAACGCATCCCTGAACGGCAGCGAATCTTCGGCGGCACGATGGCTGTATTCAGACTCGCGCATGATCATGCCGGCAAAAAAAGCGCCCAGCGCAAACGAGACATGAAACAAGGAGGAGGCGAAAAACGCGACGCCGATGGCCACCGCAATCACGGTTAGTGTGAATAGCTCACGCGAGCCGGTGCCGGCGACATACCATAGTAACCAAGGCAGCACACGGCGGCCAATCACCAGCATCACGGCAATAAACCCAGTCACTTCGAGCAAGGTCATGCCTATGGTCTCCCACAGGGCGCCGGCAGAGGCGGCCTCGCCCTGACCGCCGAGCACGCCAGCCAGCGCGGGCATCAGCACCAGTACCAGTACCGTCACCATATCTTCCACCACCAGCCAGCCGACGGCGATTTTACCGTTCATGGATTCCAGCAGGCGGCGCGATTCCAGGGCTTTAAGTAACACCACCGTACTGGCGCAAGAGAGCGAGAGGCCAAATACCAGCCCGTGGCCGGTCGACCAGCCCCAGGCATGCGCCACCGCCATGCCCAGCAGGGTGGCAATGGCCATTTGCGCCAGCGCGCCGGGGAGGGCGATGCGTTTGACAGCGAGTAGATCCTGTACCGAAAAGTGTAGCCCGACGCCAAACATCAGCAGCATGACGCCAATCTCAGATAACTGGGAGGCAATGGTGACATCGGCCACAAAGCCGGGGGTGGCCGGGCCGATGATGATGCCCGCGAACAGATAGCCGATGAGGGCAGGTAATTTGAATTTTTCTGCCAACAGGCCGAATACCAGCGCCAGTGCAAAGGCGGCGGCAATGGTGGTGATGAGTGAGAGATTATGGTCCATGGTCGTTATGATTATTGTTAAAAGGTCGCCGGCCACGTCAGCGGGCACACACAGTGTGGACTGCGGCTGGCCGGAAAAGTTGGTCGCCCCGCACAAAAAAGTGTCAGCTCCCGCGCCAAATAGCCTTGGGCCGCGCGCGTAATCAGTCCAAACGCAATTGGGCTAGGCTAAATCAGGCCAAGTTTAATTGTGCCAGGTTTAATTTAAATAAGCCCTGCGCGCTGCGTGCGCTAGGGCGCGAGCCGTTGCAAGCCAAAGCTGCACAATTGCTCGGCGCGCTGCCAGCGTTGGTTCACGGGCAGGTTGCCAAAGTAGACGATGCTGAACACGCCCTCAATCAATGACTGGCAATAGAGGCTGGTCATGGCAAAGTCGGTGTCTGCCGAGAGCGCACCCTGCGCAATGGCTTGTTGTAACAGCCGGTCTATAATTTGGACATGCTTGCTCCACCAGATATAGCGTAGTTGCAGTAGGTCAGGTTCGTCACCAATGCCAATGTGCAAAAAAAACAGCACACGTTGCAAAGCGCCGGGTTCGTAATAGCTGCGGATTTCATGCAAGCAGTACTGCTTGAGTTGGGTCAGGGCACTGTCGGCATCGTCAGCCATAAACGTCGGCCCCTGATGGATGACGCGCTCAGCCATGGCGATGGCCACCTCAAGTTTGCCTTTGTAATGGCCATACACCGCCCCGCGCGAGAGCTGTGCGGATTCGGCAATGTCTGTCATGGTGGCCAGGGCAAAGCCTTTCGCGTAAAACACATGTTCAGCCGCATCCAGAATCTGGTCGCGGGTTTTTTGCGCGTCTTCTTTGGTTTTTCTTGCCATGACAATACGATCGTCCGGTTTCAATTAATTAGTGATTAATATTATAACTGTAAATAATTAATCAGTCATGATTGATTATTTAATGCGCTGCGCGTAACATATTGGCACTCATGCAAATTGAAAGTGCCTCATGTCCGCCTCTGTTCCGATTCGAACCCTGCAACTGTTGAGCCTAGTCCTGCTGGTTGCCAGCTGTAGCAAAAGCCCTGCGCCGGCCGCACCCGCCGCACGCCCCGAGGTCGAGGTGATCCGCTTGCAAGCGGTAGACGTGCCGGCCGAAGTCGAGCTGCCTGGCCGCATTGAGGCTTATCGTGTGGCCGAGGTACGGGCGCGCGTGTCCGGCATTGTTGCCCGCAGGTTGTATCAGGAAGGGCAAGTAGTCAAAGCGGGTACGCCTTTGTTTGAAATCAATCCCGAGCAGCTTGAGGCCAGTCGACAAGAGGCCGAAGCCACGCTTGAAAGCGCACGCGCTACGCTAGACAGTGCGACGGATAAATTGCAGCGTTATCAGGCGCTGGTGACAGATCAATCTGTCAGTCAGCGCGACTTTCGTGCCGCGCAGGCCGAGGCGCAGCTGGCCCGTGCCGCCGTGAGCAATGCCCAAGCGCGCTTGCAGCGGGCGAGACTGGATTTAGGCTATGCCAAGGTGACGGCGCCGATTGCCGGGGTCGCCAGACGCGCGCTGGTGACTGAGGGGGCTTTGGTTGGTAAGGATGAAGCGACTCATCTCACCACAATCGATCAGATCGACCGCGTCTATGTCAACTTCTCGCAGTCGTCGGCCGAGGTGTTCGCCTTGCGTAAGGCCTTGCATGCGGGGCAACTCAAGCCGGGCGGGCGCCAGGGGCAGGTCGAATTATTGCTGCCTGATGGCTCGGTATATGGCACGACCGGCAGCCTGTCGTTTGCGGATGTGTCGGTGAATCCTTCGACCGATGCGGTGGTGATGCGCGCCGTGTTTGATAATCCTGACCAGCTGCTGATGCCCGGCGCCTATGTACGCTTGCGATTGCACCCGGCCAGTCAGCCGCAGGCGTTGCTGGTGCCACGTAATGCCTTGCTGCGCGATGCGTTTGCGAGCCGGGTGTGGGTGGTCAATGCGCAGCAGGTGCTGGAATCGCGCACGGTCACTGTAGGGCGTCTACTCGGGTCACAATGGCTGGTCACGCAGGGCTTGCAGGCGGGTGAGACTGTGGTCGTCACCAATGCCAGTGCGCAGGTGGCCGGCACCCAGGTCCGTATCAAACAGGTAGCTGCGCCCACCGTAGGAAACAGCGCATCATGAGTCGTTTTTTTATAGATCGTCCCATTTTTGCCTGGGTGGTGGCCATCCTGATTTCTCTGGCCGGCGTGCTAGCAGTCAAACAGTTGCCGATTGCCCAGTATCCGGATATCGCGCCGCCTGTGGTCAATATCATGGCCAGCTATCCCGGCGCTTCGGCCAAAGTGGTGGAGGAGACCGTGACCGCCATTATCGAACGTGAGATGAACGGCATTCCGGGGCTGATGTATGTGTCGGCGACCAGCAATCAGGGCATGGCCTCCATCAGTGTGACTTTCCGTCAAGGCACACAGCCTGACCTGGCTGCGGTCGATGTGCAAAACCGGCTGAAGAGTGTAGAAGTGCGTCTGCCAGAGATCGTGCGTCGCAGCGGGATTGTGGTAGAAAAGTCGGCAGACAGCTTTCAGCTGATCGTGTCACTGACCTCAGAAGATAACCGTTTGAGCGAGATTGATCTCGGTGAGCTCGCTTCGGCCACCGTGATTCCGGCACTTAAGCGCGTGCAAGGGGTCGGTAAGGTGCAGTCGTTCAGCCCCGAATACGCCATGCGCATCTGGCCAGATCCGCAAAAAATGGCCGGCTTGAATGTCGGGGTGTCCGAGCTGGTTGCGGCATTGCGCAGCTACAACACGCGCCTGACGCTGGGCCAGGTCGGCGCCGGGGGCGTGCCAGAGGGGGCGCCGCTGAGTGCCTCGCTGGAGGCGGAAGCCACGTTAAAGACGGTGGAGGATTTTAAGGCGGTGCCGCTGCGTACCCTGGCGGATGGCTCGGCGCTGCGTATAGGCGATGTGGCCCGCGTAGAACTGGGCAGCAGTGATTACACGTACAGCTCCCGCGTCAACGGTAAAAATGCTGCGGGTATGGCCATCAAGCTGGCCCCCGGCTCGAATGCCGTGGAGACGGTCGCCCGTATCCGCCAGACCATGCAGCAGATGCAGGCCTTCTTTCCGGCCAATGTCATGTTCCAGTTGTCTTATGACTCATCGGCCTTTGTTTCCATCTCTATCCAAAAAGTCATTCAGACCTTGCTGGAGGCCATCGCGCTGGTATTCATCGTCATGTATCTGTTCATGCAGAACCTGCGCGCCACCTTGATTCCCACCATCGTGGTCCCTATCGCCCTGTTGGGGACTTTTGCCGTGATGTATGCCTTGGGCTATTCGATCAACGTGCTCACCATGTTTGGGGTCGTGCTAGCCATCGGTATTCTGGTCGATGATGCGATTGTCGTGGTGGAGAACGTAGAGCGACTGATTCGGGATGAAGGGCTGAGCGTCTACGATGCGACGGTCAAAGCCATGTCCCAGATCAGTGGTGCTGTGCTGGGGGTTACCGCGGTGCTGGCTTCTGTGTTTGTGCCCATGGCGTTTTTCGGCGGCGCCACCGGCATCATCTACCGGCAGTTTTCGAT
>CAYTIV010000120.1:0-6321 GCA_964437895.1 uncultured Methylotenera sp. | reverse complement strand
GCGCCCAGCAACACGGCGTCAGCCTTGCGGCAGATGTCTTGTGTGAATTCTGGATAAGGATGACCGAACTGGTCATAAGCCTGGCCACCCAAAGGGGCCTCTGTGAAAGTCATGTCCAGACCTTCTTTTTTCAACACTTCCAGCACGCGCAGCGCTTGCGCAATGATTTCTGGGCCGATGCCATCACCTGGCAACACAGCAATATTTAAAGCCATTTCAAATTCCTTTTGTGTAAATGTTCACGGGTGATCGCATTAAGCGAACAACCAAGGTTGTGCTTGCTTGTGCTTTGCCTCAAACGTTTTGATGGCTTCAGCATGCTGCAGAGTCAGGCCAATTTCATCCAGACCGTTGAGCAGGTTGTGCTTACGGGTAGGCGTAATTTCAAAACTGAAGGACTGGCCAGAAGGCGTGGTGACCGTTTGCGCAGCTAGGTCCACGTTCAGTGTGTAGCCTTCGTTCGCCAGACACTCTTTGAACAGGACATCCACTTGCTCAGCCGAAGCCACAATCGGCAAAATCCCGTTTTTGTAGCAGTTATTGAAAAAGATATCCGCAAAGCTAGGCGCGATAATGACGCGGAAGCCTTGGTCTTCAATCGCCCATGGCGCGTGCTCACGTGATGAGCCACAGCCAAAGTTATCACGGGCCAACAACACTTGCGCGCCCTGATAGCGTGGTTGATTCAACACAAAGTCCGGGTTCAGCGGACGCGTGCTGCAATCCATGCCTGGCTCACCATAGTTGGTGTAACGCCATTCATCAAACAGGTAGGGGCCAAAGCCGGAGCGTTTGATGGATTTCAGAAACTGTTTCGGAATAATGGCATCGGTATCGACGTTGGCGCGATCCAGAGGGCAAGCTAATCCGTTTAATGTAGTAAATGCTTTCATGGTGTTCTCCTTACTTACACGCTGCGCACGTCAACGAAATGACCAGCGATGGCGGCAGCCGCTGCCATTTCCGGGCTCACCAAGTGGGTACGTCCACCAGGACCCTGACGACCTTCAAAGTTACGATTAGAGGTCGAAGCACAACGCTCACCAGGGCTCAAACGGTCTGAGTTCATGGCCAGACACATGGAGCAACCTGGTTCACGCCACTCAAAACCAGCTTCAATGAAAATCTTGTCCAAGCCCTCGGCTTCAGCCTGACGCTTGACCTGACCAGAACCAGGAACCACCATGGCCAACTTGATGTTGCCAGCCACTTTTTTACCATTGGCCACGCTCGCCGCTGCGCGCAGATCTTCGATACGAGAGTTGGTGCAAGAGCCGATAAATACTTTATCCAGCTGAATTTGCTCGATCGGCGTATTCGCTGTCAGGCCCATGTATTTCAGTGCATTTTCAATACTGGTGCGCTTGGTCGCATCTGCTTCAGTCGCTGGATCCGGCACTGTTGAGCCGATAGGCAATACCTGCTCTGGCGAGGTGCCCCATGTCACTTGCGGCGCAATTTCTGAACCGTTCAAGATGACCACTGTATCGTACTCAGCACCATCATCAGACTTCAATGTGTTCCAGTAAGCAACCGCTTGCGTCCACTGTTCCCCTTTAGGCGCATGCAAACGGCCTTCCAGATATGCGGCTGTTTTTTCATCAGGCGCCACCAGACCCGCACGGGCACCCGCTTCAATAGCCATGTTACACAAGGTCATACGACCTTCCATGGACAACCCACGAATCACTTCGCCGCCAAACTCAATAGCATAGCCAGTACCGCCAGCGGTCCCGATTTTACCAATGATGGCTAATGCAACGTCTTTGGCGGTCACGCCTTTACCTAATTGGCCATCCACACGCACCAGCATGCTTTTTGACTTTTTAGCTACTAGCGTCTGCGTGGCCAAGACATGCTCCACTTCAGAAGTGCCGATGCCGTGTGCCAGCGCACCAAAAGCACCGTGAGTAGACGTATGGCTATCACCACACACCACGGTCATGCCGGGCAGCGTTGTACCGTTTTCGGGTCCAATCACGTGAATAATGCCTTGGTCTTTGTTTTTAAAAGGAAAGTAAACCAGCGCACCAAACTCCTTGATGTTGTTATCAAGGGTTTCAACTTGCAAACGTGAGATCGGATCTTCAATCCCTTTATCCCAGTCTTTAGTCGGCGTGTTGTGATCTGGGTTAGCCACGATCGTAGAATTACGCCAGGGTTTACGACCGGCCATACGCAGGCCTTCAAAAGCCTGCGGACTGGTGACTTCATGCACCAGATGACGGTCAATATAAATCAAACAGGTGCCATCAGTATCCTCACGCACCACATGCGATTCCCACAATTTGTCGTACAGCGTTTTGCCTGCCATGACAGTTCCTTTCTTACCACGCAAATATTGATAAAACTTGCGCAGAATACCTAAGTTTCAATACCCTTACAATAAGATAGTTTATACTAGTACTGAAACTACTATGCTATGCCAGACTTTACGCGCAACACATTGATAAAAAAGGTAAATAATCCATGGATACCAGACGGCAAGAACTCGCAGAATTTTTGCAAGCCATGCGCCAGCGCGGCACACCGGAAGCCTTTGGTTTTCCATCAGGCGCTAGGCGTCGTACGCAAGGGCTGAGACGTGAAGAAGTCGCACAATTGGCCGGCATCAGTGCGACCTGGTATACCTGGATTGAACAGGCGCGTGAGGTAAACGTCTCAGCGGAAGCACTGGATCGCCTAGCAAGCGCACTCAAGCTGAGCAAGTCTGAACGCAGCTATCTGTTTGATATGGCCGATAGACGAGACCCGCAGGGTCAGCAAACAGAGGAAGATACCGCCCCTGAGATATTGAGTGGCATGCTTAACGGCATGCAATTGCCAGCGTATATCATGGGCCGCACTTGGGACATTCTGGCCTGGAATGCCCCTGCATCAACTTTGTTTACTGGCTTGCTTGATATCGACTGGCCCGCGGGACAGCGTCCCAATTTATTGCGCTTTGTTTTTAATCATCCAACCGCCAGACAGTTCGTGGTCAACTGGGAGATGCGCGCAAGACGACTCGTCGCCGAGTTCAGAGCTGATTGCCGCGCCCGTCTGGAAGAGCCAGAAGTAAAACTGCTGGTGAGCGAGCTCAGCACAGCCAGCCCTGAGTTCAGTCTATTCTGGAAGCAACATGACGTTCTAGAGCGTCAGGGTGGACAACGGGAATTTATGCATCCGCGTAACGGACTGATTCATTTCCAGCAAGTGACCTTACGCCCAGTTGAGCAGGAGCAATTGAAACTTGTACTCTTGCAACCGGTCCCTTAATTGTTATCGGATATATGTACGCCGCGTTCTGATTGCAGCGCTATAAAACACAGTCAATGACTAGCTTGGCGTGGGGGGCGGTAAGAGACTTGTAAAGTCTGGAGTAAGCTAGCGTTGATGTTTGGCTCAAAAGTTAGGTGGACAGTATTGCTGGAAGCTCAAGGTTAACGCCTCGGGTCTTTTTTGTTTTGTGATGAGGTAAACATTTGGCTTGGCAAGCGAGGAGCAGGTCAACTCAGCAGCCTGACGTGGTAAGCGTCACATTCAGCACTCCACCAGCTTTACTATATGTAAGTTTGCATGTTGAAGGATCGCTGGCACCATCCTTAGTGAAAAATGCAGGTGATGTCGGGATAAAGGTAAATCCTGAAAAATCTAAAACTTTATCAATTCTGACATAACTCAAAGCATCGCTTTCTGAGGGGAAGCCCCAAGATAATTGCCCAGTTACGCCATTAACTGTGATAACTCCACCCGATTGAATTGCGTAGATATCACATCCTGATGTTGCAAAACATTGTTGGCGGCTCAGATTTGCTGCAGATATGATAGCCCCCCGTAAACTTTCAAGCGCAGCAATTTTCGCGTTTTTGCTTATGCTTGCATATTTTGGGATTGCGATTGCAGCAAGAGTCGCGATAACGGTGATTACAACAACTAACTCAACCAACGTAAAACCTGCTTGACGGATAGATTCAATTTTATTTTTCATTAGCAACGATTTTTTAGTTTTATTATCATTTTGCACATGCAATATGGAATGTTGCCAAAAGAGGCATTGGAGAGGTTTGAAAATAACGCCCCAAATCGATTAATCAAGTCATATCATAATTGTTGATTTAAAGAAATTGTTGTTTAGTTCGGTAGGGTTTCAGCTAGGCTAAGCGTAGTTCACTCATCAAATCCTAGCTACGTGTGAGCTTGTACTCCAGCGCATCCTTGAGCGCCAACCAAGAGGCCTCAATGATGTCCGACGACACACCAATCGTGGTCCAATTAGACTGTTGATCGGTAGACTCAATCAACACCCGCACCTTGGCAGCTGTCGCCATATTAGAATCCAGCACGCGCACCTTGTAATCAACCAGTTTGATTTCTCTAATCACCGGATAAAAACCCTCAAGCGCTTTGCGCATGGCTTTATCCAATGCATTGACCGGACCATCGCCTTGTGCCGTGGCACTGGATTCCTGACCATTGACACTAAAATGGATGGTGGCAGAAGAGTTCATCCCATCTGCTGAAGGCTCATAGATATTGACCTGATATTGCTTAAGACTAAAAAACGGTACAAATTTGCCCAGCAATTTTTGCATCAGCAACTCAAATGAGCTTTCGGCATTTTCAAACTGATAGCCCTCATGTTCCAGCGCTTTTAAGTGTTCCAGCACCTGCACGGCAGCCTCAGACTCCTTGGTAAGGGTCGGATCAATTTGTTGCAGTTTACGCAGAATAGCGCCTCGCCCAGCAACCTCAGAGACCAAAATATGGCGCTCGTTTCCAACCATGGCTGGGTTGATGTGCTCATACGATTTGGGGTTCTTATTGACTGCATCAATATGCATGCCGCCCTTGTGGGCAAAGGCATCGTGACCGACATACGGGGCCTTGTCATTAAAGGCCACATTCGCCACCTCACTGACAAAGCGCGCAGCAACGGTCAGCTCAGCCAATTGCGACTCTGAAATGCATGGCAAGCCTAACTTAAGTTGTACATTCGGGATAATTGAGACCAGATTGGCATTGCCGCAACGCTCACCAATGCCATTGATCGTGCCCTGCACCTGTACCGCTCCGGCCTGTACGGCTGCCACTGAGTTCGCCACCGCCATTTCGCAATCATTATGGCAATGAATCCCGATCTGTACCTCAGCAAAGCGTTCAACCACTGTTTGTGTGATGGCAAACACTTCGTTGGGGAAGGTGCCACCATTGGTGTCGCACAGCGCCAATACATCGGCACCTGCATCAACCGCCACTTGCAAGGTCTGTAACGCGTAATCAGCATTGGCCTTGTAGCCATCGTAAAAGTGCTCAGCATCAAATACGACTTCTTTACCTTGCGCTTTTAGATACGCGATAGTGTCGCCTATCATAGCCAGATTCTCGGTCAGCGTGGTACGCAAAATATCAGTCACCTGATAATCCCAGCTCTTGCCAAAAATGGCGACCGCTTGCGTATTGGCGTACAGCAACGACTGCAAGTTCTTGTCTTCTGCTGCGCTGATCCCTATGCGCCGCGTGCTGCCGAACGCAATGATTTTGGCATGTTGCAATTGCAACTCGCCGACGCGGGCAAAAAACTCCAGATCTTTCGGATTGGAGCCTGGATTACCTGCTTCAATATAGCCTATCCCCAAAGCATCCAGACGCTGGACGACCTTGAGTTTATCTTCTACTGAAAAAGAGACGCCCTGCGCCTGCGCACCATCGCGCAGGGTGGAGTCATATGCAATCACGCGTCGACTAGCCATACTACTTTTTTATTTTTTACGGTTGTGCAAGTTTGCGGCAATACGCATACGCAAGGCATTCAGCTTGATGAAGCCGCCGGCATCACGTTGATCATAAGCGCCTTTATCATCCTCGAAGGTCGCAATCGTAGAGTCAAATAAGGAGTCCGTTTTACTATCACGGCCCACTACGATGACATTGCCTTTGTAGAGCTTGATACGGACCCAGCCATTGACGTTCACTTGTGTGTGATCAATCAACGTTTGCAGGGCCAGACGCTCAGGGCTCCACCAGTAACCGTTATAAATCAGGCTGGCGTAGCGTGGCATCAGGTCATCCTTCAGGTGCGCAACTTCACGGTCTAGCGTGATGCTCTCAATCGCACGGTGCGCTTTCAGAATGATGGTGCCGCCCGGGGTTTCATAGCAACCGCGTGACTTCATGCCTACATAGCGGTTTTCCACTAGGTCCAAGCGACCGACACCATGCTTGCCACCGATGCGATTCAGCTCAGCCAGAATCTCATGCGCTTTCATGGCTTTTCCATTCAGCGCAACAATGTCACCCTGCTTGAATTCGATGTCCAAGTACTCAGCGGCATCCGGGGCT
>CAYTIV010000119.1:0-6512 GCA_964437895.1 uncultured Methylotenera sp. | reverse complement strand
CGCTGTTTCCGTTACCGTTATTTCGTAACGAGGTGCGCATTATACAGAGGTTTTTCGATCGGTCAAGCATCAAATTCATTTAATTTTTAAACGACTTTTTTGCTTGGTTGCGGGAACAGGATTTGAACCTGTGACCTTCGGGTTATGAGCCCGACGAGCTGCCAGACTGCTCCATCCCGCGTCCGAATCGACTGTTAAACTTGCGTTGCGTCGAGAGGTGAGACTATAGCAAAGAATAAAACATCATGTCAACAGATAATTCAATCTATCGATAAAATAAGCGATGTAGAAGATTGCTTGCCTTGGGTGATGCATACGGTACGCGCTGCGCTATTGCGCGGCTCCGAACACTTTTTTGAGTAGACTGCTGGCCTGGCCCATTGGGTCCTGACGAATGGCAGCCTCTTCTTTGGCGATCATGAAGTAAACGCCATCCAGGGCTTTTTGTGTCACATACTGGTTAATATTGGCATCTTCTTTTTTGATGACACCAAACTGGCTACCCATCTCAGCATATTTATTATAGGTATCTGCCAGCTTCACATTCGCGGTCGCTTTTTGCACGATAGGCAAAAACTTTGCCGCCATGTCAGTGGCCGTGGTTTTTTTGAAATACTGGGTGGCCGCATCTTGGGGACCGGTCAGGATGCCTTTGGCATCACTCAAGCTCATCTGCTTGACCGAATTGACTAACAAAGCCTTGGCTTCTGGTACCGCCTGCTCTGCCGCACGATTCATTTTGAGCACCAGCTCATCAGCCTGCTTGCCCATCCCGACCATGCGCATGCCTTTCTCGATTTTTTGAAGCGAGTCTGGCAGTGGAATCTTGACCTCTTTATTGCCCATAAACCCATCGGCCGCCCCCAGCAAGCCCACGGCTTTGCTCACACCTTGATTCAGTGCCAGCTTGAGGCCATCGCTGGTCTCCTGTTCGCTCAGGCTGCTGACCGCACTACCGCCTGTGCTGGTTGATGACTGCGCACCGACTTTTTCTACCATTTCACCCAAGCTCTTGAGATCCAGCGCCTGTACCGGCATCATCCACAGCCCCAACACCAACATCCATGCTTTATTTTTCACGATAACACTCCTTAACAATTGGGTGCAGTGTACCCAAAAAACACAAGGCAAGTCCAGCGGGACTTGCCTTGTTGTTAACCGCCACAAAGTCAGGCTTTAAATGGGGCCACCTGCCAGATACGTTGCGCATAATCTGCAATGGTGCGATCACTGGAGAATTTGGCCATACGTGCCACATTAAGAATCGCCATGCGCGACCAGGCTTCTTGATCCTGATACAACGCTGAGACTTTGTCCTGTGTGGCAATATAGTCCGCATAGTCGGCCAGTAACAGATATTGATCGCCCTTATGCAGCAGGGTATCTACAATCGCCTGGTAACGGGTAGGCTCCTCAACACAGAAGAAGCCATTGCCTATCATATCGATGACCTGCTTCAACTCGGCATTCCCATGGTAGTAATCCCATGGGTTGTAGTTGCTGGCTTTGAGCGCAGCCACTTCCGGCGTGGTGAGACCAAAAATAAAGATATTGTCGTCACCGACCTCTTCTTTGATTTCAACGTTAGCGCCATCCAGCGTACCTATGGTCAACGCACCGTTGAGCGCCATTTTCATGTTGCCAGTGCCACTGGCTTCCGTGCCTGCCGTTGAAATCTGCTCAGACAGGTCAGCGCCTGGGAACAGGATCTCAGCGGCACTCACTTCGTAGTTGGGGTAGAACACTACTTTGAGTTGATGATTCACTGCGGGATCATTATTGATCATGGTAGCGACATCATTAATGAGACGGATAATTTGTTTGGCCAGCCAGTAACCTGGCGCCGCTTTACCTGCAAAAATAACCACGCGTGGCGTAGCATTGGTTTGCTGACCGCTACGAATGCGGTTGTATAAAGTGATGACATGCAACACATTCAGTAACTGGCGCTTGTATTCATGGATGCGCTTGATTTGTACATCAAACAAGGCGTCAGGATTGATGACGATCCCTGTTTTTTGCAAAATCTTGTCTGCCAGGCGTTGCTTGTTGGCTTTTTTCACCTCACGGAAAGCTTTTCTAAAGCTGGCCTGCTCGGCAAATGGCTCGATATTGCGAATCTGGCTCAGGTCCTTTTGAAACCCTGACCCAATATGCTTGGTCAGCAGCGCGGTCAACAAAGGGTTGGCCTGATTGAGCCAGCGACGCGGCGTGATGCCGTTGGTCACATTGGTGAACTTGCCAGGATAAATTTTGTTGAAGTCAGTAAACAGCGTCGTTTTCAACAACTCACTATGCAGCTCGGCCACCCCATTCACAGTATGACTGCCGACAATCGCCAGATGCGCCATACGCACGCGACGGCCGTGGGTTTCATCAATAATGGAGACGCGGCCCAGCAATGCAGTATCCCCGGGGAAGTGCTGATTCACCATTTGCAGGAACTGGTGGTTGATCTCGTAGATGATCTCTAGGTGGCGTGGCAGCAGCTGAGCAAACAAGTCTACAGACCAGGTTTCTAGGGCCTCCGGCATCAGCGTGTGATTGGTGTAGGCGAACATTTTGGTCACCAGCTTCCAGGCACGGTCCCAAGGCAGATGGTAGTGATCTACCAGCTGATACATCATTTCTGCCACAGCAATCGCCGGATGGGTATCGTTGAGCTGAATGGCCACTTTATCGGGCAGCGTGTTCCAGTCAGAGTTGTAGTTAGTGAAGCGATGCAGAATATCCTGCGTTGAGGCCGAGACAAAGAAATACTGCTGCTTGAGGCGCAAGACCTTACCAGACTCTGAGGTGTCATTAGGATAGAGCACCTGCGAAATGGTTTCAGCACCATGACGCCCCTCAACCGACTTCTCATAGTTGCCCTCATTAAAGTGGGTCAGGTCAAACTCGTTAGTCGCCTTGGCAGACCAGAGCCGCAGATTGTTCACCGTGTTGGTGTCGTAGCCTGGCACGGGAACATCATAGGGCATGGCCACTACGGTTTCATGGTCCACCCAATGATGCTCGACGCCACGGTCAGTATGCACATGCAGCACGCGGCCATAAAACTTAACCTCACACGTGTGCTCAGGGCGCTGAACCTCCCAGATATTCTGATAACGTAACCAGTTATCAGGGTTTTCTTTCTGCTGGCCGTTTTCAATCGTTTGCCGGAACATGCCGTAGTCATAACGGATACCGTAGCCGGTGGCCGGGATATCCATGGTGGCCATGGAATCAACAAAGCAGGCGGCCAGACGGCCCAAGCCGCCATTGCCTAATGCCGCGTCAGGCTCCATCTCGGCCACGCCTTCCAGTTTTTGCCCGATTTCCTGTAGCCCTTCGCTTAGTTGCGGTGCAATGCCCAGATTCAGTGCAGCATTCGACAACATGCGACCGATCAAAAATTCGAGTGAGAGGTAATACACACGTTTGGTGTTGGCGTCACGGTAAGCGTCACGCGTATTGACCCAGCGGCTCATCAGGTGGTCACGAACGGTATAGGCTGCCGTTTGATACCAGTCACGCGGCGTCGCCCAAGAGTTTGATTTACCGATAGAAAAAGTCAGGTGATTGCGCAGAGCCTGAGGAATCGGCAACTGTTCGAGCAAAAATTCTTCAACGGCTTGGGCAGTCTCAGGTTTGGCGGCTTCTTTGGATGTTTTTTTCACATTGGCAGTCATGCGGGTCCTCGCGGGTGTTGAGTCAACAATAAGCTTTTAGTCTAAAAGCAAAAAGCAAGCCTACAGCATGTGTGTGACAGGTATAAAAAAGCCACAACAGCGAGGCTGGTTGTGGCTTTAATTATACCCCGCACAAGGACGCACTGTTTAAAAGTTTAAATCTCACTATGTTTACAGCTTCCAAGTGTAAGCCACACCCAAGGCATCTTGATACATTCTGAGATTGGCATCGCCACCACCAAAGCTGGCAGGAATCGACTGACTGCCATGCACATCATGCGCAAAGGCATGGGTATAGGCAAATGACCACTCTGATTGCGGGCTCACGATCCAGGTCGCGCCTAGGGAGACATGATCACGCACCACACCCGGCGCCAAAATATTAAACAAGGTATCGCCACTTCTGATGGGCTGATCCACATGATTAAACCCTGCGCGCAAAATCAGATCCGGTGTGTATTGATACAACGCGCCGACTTTATACACCTTGGCATCTTGCCAGTTAAACCCTGCACCATGATCACTCCCAAGGCCATTGTTTAAATTGGATAGAGAGGCGTTGCCCACGGCATCCACTTCACTGTAATTGATGCGCTGAAAATCAGCGGCCAACGTGAGCGCCGGGGTCACCTTCACAGCCAGCCCAACCCCATAGGTGGATGGAATATCAAAGTCACCCTGCTCAGCAAACAAGCCTTTGTACTTGTCAAACCGGCTCATGTAGGTGCGGCTCTGGTACGTTGCCCCCAGTGACACGGCCTCGGTGATCTCCCCCAGCCAGCCAATATGTACGCCTGCGCCATAAGAGTGATCGTGGCCATTATTGGTCAAATCGGCAGAGGCGCTACTCGCATTGCTAAAGTTTTGCAGACCCTTGGCTTCAAAACGCTGATAAGCCAGATTTAATGCCACGCCCAGCGTATGGTGCTCAGCCACTTTCCAGGTGACAGTAGGCGCGACAAATACTTGTGCCAAATCGACCCCGGTACGACGACCACTGCTATTAAAGAGCGGAATCCCGTTTTTATAATCCGTGTTCATGCCGCCATTGCCATACACACTCACGCCTAGGGTGACATCCGGCGTCAGCTGGCGGTTATAGCCAAACTCGGGAATCAAGAAATTCTGGCTATCATTGCCTTTGTAAGTGCCATTCAATCCGCCGCCACTGCCTTCAATCTCCACCTCACGCACAGGCCTAAACCAAGTCACGCCAGCATCGATTCTATCGCCCACTTTACCCATACCTGCCGGGTTGCTAGCGGCGGCCAGCGCATCTTGCGGCAAGGCAATGCCTACGCCACCGACACCTTGGGCGCGTACGCCATAGCCATGAGAAAAATAACCATCAGTCGCCCACACATTGGGGGCAGCCAACGCCGCGAGCAAGGGTGTCCAGTAATAGAGGTGTCGCATGTGTTACCTTCAATCAGTCAGAATCAGGGGCTCACTATAGCAAGCGCTCAAAATTCCAATAAAGAATAAATAAAAATATATTTATAACTAAAAAACATAAAAGCCCGCCTAAGCGGGCTTGGTAATTCTGTGTGTAGATTTACAGAATCAGGCTATTCATGCGTTTGACAAAGCTGGCCGGATCTTCCAGTTGCCCGCCCTCTGCCAGCAAGGCCTGATCAAACAGCACATGCGCATAGTCAGCAAACCGCGCATCGTCAGACTCAGCCTTGAGTTTTTCCACCAGTCTATGTGAGGGATTGATTTCCAGAATAGGCTTGCTATCTGGCGCCTGCTGACCGGCCGCTTTTAAAATGCGGGCAAGGTTGCCAGACAAATCATTTTCGCCCGCCACCAGACATGCCGGTGAGTCGGTCAGCCGGTGAGTGACTTTAACTTCTTTGACATGGTCGCCCAGTGTGGCCTTGATCCGCTCAACCAGATCCTTGGCTTGTTCTTCCACCTGTTTTTGAGCTTCCTTGTCGGCCTCATCTTCCAGCTTGCCTAGGTCTAGGTCACCCTTGGCAATCGACTGCAGCTTCTTGCCTTCAAACTCTGTCAGGCTGCCCAGCAGCCACTCATCCACCTTGTCAGACATCAGCAATACCTCAATGCCTTTTTTGCGGAAAATCTCCAGATGCGGAGAGTGCTTGGCCGCGGCAAAAGTATCCGCAGTAATGTAGTAGATGGCTTCCTGCTCAGGCTTCATACGGCCGATATAATCTTTGAGCGAAACACTCTGCGCTTCGCTGTCGGCATGGGTAGAGGCAAAGCGTAGCAAACCGGCAATTTTGTCCTTGTTGGCCCAGTCTTCGCCTGGCCCCTCTTTGAGCACGCGGCCAAACTGCTCCCAGAAGCGCGCATAGTCTTCAGGTTTCTGTTCTGCCAACTCGTCTAGCAAGCCCAGCACTTTTTTGACGGAGCCGTTTTTAATCGCCTCGACATCGCGGCTGTCCTGCAAAATTTCACGGGAGACGTTCAGCGGCAAATCGGCTGAATCAATCACCCCACGCACAAAACGCAGATATTGCGGCATCAGCCTTTCAGCATCTTCCATAATGAACACGCGTTTCACATACAGCTTGATACCCTGACGACGCTCGCGGTCGTACAAATCAAACGGAGCCTTGGCTGGCACATATAGCAAAGAGATATACTCCTGCTTGCCTTCGACACGGCTATGGGTGTAAGCCAGCGGGGCTTCAAAGTCATGTGAGACATGCTTGTAAAACTCGTTGTACTCTTCTTCGCTGATGTCGTTTTTGCTACGCGCCCACAACGCTGAGGCTTTGTTGACGGTCTCGTCTTCATCGGTAGGCACCTGCTCGCCATCGTTCCACTCCGACTTTTTCATCACGATAGGCAAGGTGATGTGATCAGAGTACT
>CAYTIV010000118.1:0-6521 GCA_964437895.1 uncultured Methylotenera sp. | reverse complement strand
TGCACTTTCTTTTGGTGACTTGTTCTTTGTGCAAGCAAAGAAAAGTCACTCGCCTACAAGGCGAAACAAGCGACCCCAGTAAGCCGAGTAGCGCAAGAAAAAGCGGAAGTTGCGGTGTCCAGTTCTTTGCCTTTTTTCTTATGGACAAGCATAAGAAAGAATGGTCGCCAGCAAGGCGAAACAAGCTCACCCCTTTAGCACAATAAGACGAAACTAACCCTCAAAAATCCAGCCAACGCTGACAAGCAGAAGATATCAGGCTACTGAACAAGTGAAAAGAAACCACTCCAGCCCAAGAGTCAGGACGCATTGCAATCGAACCACGTCGAATAGCATCTAAACAATCCGCAAAATTACCCAGCACATCATGCGATAATATTCTGATGCAATCTGAAACCAATCTCCTCCAGGGCCTCAATGACAAACAACTGCAAGCGGTCACCCTGCCGCATGTTTCTGCGCTGATTCTGGCCGGGGCAGGCAGTGGTAAAACCCGTGTACTGACCACACGCATTGCCTGGCTGATTCAAACTGGCCAGACTTCGCCCATGGGCCTGATGGCGGTGACATTCACCAACAAAGCCGCCAAGGAGATGCTGACGCGTCTGACCAGCATGCTGCCGATCAACACGCGCGGCATGTGGGCCGGCACCTTTCACGGACTGTGTAACCGCATGCTGCGCGCTCACTACCGCGAGGCTGGCTTACCCAACACCTTTCAGATTCTCGACACCGCAGACCAGCTGTCTGCCATCAAGCGCATCATGAAAGCGATGAATGTGGACGATGAAAAGTATCCGCCTAAGCAGGTGATGGGCTATATCAACAGTTGCAAGGAAGAAGGCTTGCGCGCGCATGCAGTGGACGCCTATGACGGCTACAGCCAGAAACTGCGTGAGATTTATGCGGCTTACGACCAACAATGCAACCGTGAAGGCGTGGCAGACTTTGCCGAGCTATTGCTACGCTGCTACGAATTGCTGGAACGTGAGCCTCATATTCGCGCCCACTACCAGCAACGCT
This sequence comes from uncultured Methylotenera sp., assembly GCA_964437895.1. Taxonomy (GTDB): domain Bacteria; phylum Pseudomonadota; class Gammaproteobacteria; order Burkholderiales; family Methylophilaceae; genus Methylophilus. Next base: position 5,498 of record CAYTIV010000118.1, on the reverse strand, counting down.
TCCAATATATTCTGGTCGACGAGTTTCAAGATACCAACCGTCTGCAGTATTTATGGCTCAAGCTGCTGGGCGGCGCCCATAACAGCATTTTTGCCGTGGGTGACGATGACCAGAGTATCTACGCTTTCCGCGGGGCCCGAGTCGGCAACATGAACGATTTCCAACGTGACTTCAACGTGCAGAATATCGTCAAACTCGAAGAAAACTACCGCTCGCACAGCAACATCTTGGATGCAGCCAATGCCATTATTGCCAATAACCGCAATCGTCTGGGCAAAAACCTGTGGACCTCTGCCGGAAAAGGCGAGCCGATTCGCATTTATGAAGCGTACAACGATACCGATGAAGCGCAGTTTATAGTCGATGAAGTGAACATGCTGCAAAAAGAAGGCGTGCCCTTGGGTGACATGGCCTTGCTTTATCGCAGCAATGCGCAGTCTCGCATTCTTGAGCACACGCTGTTCTCCGCCAACATCCCCTACCGCGTCTATGGCGGGCTGCGCTTTTTTGAGCGGGCTGAGATTAAACATGCCCTGGCCTATATGCGCTTGATTGCCAACGCCAATGACGACACGGCGCTGCTGCGCATTATCAACTTTCCGCCACGCGGCATTGGCGCGCGCGGGCTGGAGCAGTTGCAGGAGGCGGCACGCCAAAATGAATGTAGCCTGTGGCAGGCAGCCACCAACAAGGTCGGCGAAGGTAAGCTAGGCAGCAAGGGGCTGGATGGCTTTGTCGCCCTGATCCGGCAGTTGGTCGACCAAGGCTACGGCATCACCCTAGGCGAGATGGCAGAAATGGTCATCAACCTCAGCGGGCTCATGACGCACTACCAGAACGACAAGGAAGGTGAAGACCGCATCGAAAACTTGCAAGAACTGGTCACGGCAGCGGTCGCGTTTAGCAAGCAGGATCTGGGCAACCACCATAACATGGAAGAAGATGCCGACCTGCTGACGCAGTTTTTGAACCATGCCAGTCTGGAAGCCGGTGATCATCAGGCCGATGTGGGCCACGAAGCGCTGCAACTGATGACGGTGCATGCCGCTAAAGGTCTGGAGTTTCAGAGTGTGTTTATCAGCGGAGTCGAGGAAGGCCTGTTTCCGCATGACCAAGCCGCCTATGAAAACGGCGGTCTAGAAGAAGAGCGTCGCCTGATGTATGTGGCCGTCACCCGCGCGCGACAGCGTCTGTACATGACTTACGCCCAAAGTCGTATGCTGCACGGTCAGGTGCGGTATGGCATCCCCTCACGCTTTGTAGATGAAATTCCGGTCGAGCTGACCAAGCGCCTCAACAGCAAACCGGTCGCCAAACCGTATGCCGCAGGCGGGCAATATAGCGCCCAGCCCGTAGTCTCCAGCAGCGCGCAGGCAAACTACCCGTTTAAAATTGGCCAAAGTGTACGCCACAGCAAGTTTGGTGAAGGCGTGGTGGTGAGCTATGAAGGCAATGCCAGTGATCTGGCGGTGAAGGTAAACTTTGGCAGCGCAGGCTTGAAGACGCTGATGCTGGAATATGCCAAGCTGGAAAAAATATAAGCGGCACTCATGCATCTGGCAAAATTAAAAGCATTGAATGGGGCCCACTTTAGCCTGCTGTTTGCAGCCGCCATGTGCTGCCTGCCGTTTGTCATTGCCTATCACCACATTCCCATGCCCAGTTTTTATGGCGAGTGGGTCGCCGCATTATGTGGCTTGCTGGCGGCCATCATCTTGCTGCGCCCTGGCTTTTGGCAGTCTCCCGCACTCCCCGCTTCCACACTCATATTCATCGGTCTATGGCTGCTCAGCTTGCTTCAGAGTTCGCTGGGCCGCCAGCCAGCGGTTTCCAGCCTTCCCCTGATTCAATCTTATCTGCTGTGGGGCGCGTTGCTCTGCATTGCGGGTGCGCAACTGCGCAGTGTGTGGGGCTGGCACACCCTGGCCACCACGCTAGCCTATGCGCTCATGACGGCTGGCGCCATCAATGCGGTCTTTACCGGGCTACAAATTGCACAGCAATTCGGCCTGCCAGTGCATATCGGCCTGCCGACGTATGGCATGCTGGGGCAGAACAATCATTTTGCTGATCTCACGGCATTGGCCATGATCTCTTTGTGTTATCTGCACTTGGCGCACCGGATTTCACGCCCCGCACTCAACATCGGCTTGTGGGTAGGATTGCTCATGCTCACACTCTCCGGCTCTCGTAGCTCTCTGCTCTATTTGGCTGCCATGGCTTTCTGGAGTTGGCGACTGCATTTATCTGTGCGTGATACACAACCACCGCTGGCCACCCCTACCCGTCGCCTGCTGTATACCTGCCTGGGGCTGTTTCCTGCATTCATTGCACTTCAGGTCATCATTACGCTTTACTTTCCGCAGGCGTTAACGCCTGCACCTATGATGCGCGCCGCAGACCTCATGGCCTCACACGCTGGATCGCTGCGCTGGCAATTCTGGCAAACCAGCCTGAATCTGTTTCAGCAGTCGCCTTTATGGGGGGTAGGTACAGGGCAAATGCGCTGGCAAACTTTTTTATTAGCCGACCAGGCGAGTGCCAATCCTGCACACATTTTTTTTGAGCATGCGCACAATCTGTTCCTGCATTTGCTGGCTGAGTCTGGGCTCTTTGCCCCGCTAATGGTGCTGGGAGGGCTAAGCCTCTGGCTATGGCGCTTTCTGCATCGACAGGCACTGCAGCCCTGTAGCTGGTGGCTACTCACTATTTTGAGTGTCATCGGCATACACAGCATGCTCGAATACCCGCTGTGGTATAGCTTTTTTCTTGGCATCACAGCCTTGTTGCTGGGGGCGGGTGACAACCGTCTGTTCACCTTACGTTCACCCACCGTGCCGCTTAAAAAACTGCTAGGCGGGACATTGCTGGCACTCATACTTTATGGCGGTTATCAGCTGCTGTGCATGTACCACGCTTATCAACTGATCGAAAAACAGATTGCAATGGCTAGCCAACCCATGCTGTCAGCCGTCCAGAAGCAAACCTTGGTGGAAGAGATGGTCTGGGTGAGCGACCACACCCTGCTGGCGCCGGGGGCAGAGTTGGTGCTTGCCACGTTTCTCTCGCCGCATGAACAGTATGCTGCGGCACAACTGCCTTTGGTCGAGAGTGCCGTCCGATTCATCCCGCTACGCCGGCCAGTCCTCAATATGATTATTCTGCTGGAGATGACTCACAGACATGCCGAAGCGCTGCAGCATCTCCGCACGTTGCGCCGTATCGCTGGCCCTGAGGTTAAAAATGAAATCATGCGCCTGCCGCCTGAGCATATCCCAGGGTTGCTGTTACTGCTACGAGAAGCAGAAGCCCAGCCCACCTCTCGCACACCCTAGGCGCGACCTGTCACAAATAATTCATTAAAAATTTTAGGGTTTTTCGTCAAGAAAGCCGCAGGGTTCGTCGATAATGCTGGCATGACCTATACCGCACCGCAAATCGAAGTCGAAACCATCCTCGCAGAAAAAAAGCTGTTACCGCTGTTTCAACCCATCGTCGATCTCAAGCAAGCCCGTGTCTACGCGCATGAGGCCCTGATCAGAGGGCCGGTAGAGTCCAAGCTGCATTCCCCGATCGCGCTGTTCAATGCAGCGGGTCTGTGTGGGCTACAACTGGACATGGAACACGCTGCGCGCGAAGTCATTTTTAAAGAATACAGCCGCACCGACCGCGCGCACCCTTTGTTTGTAAACTTCAGTCCGGATTGCCTGCTACTGCAAGAGGGCCACCTCGCGTTTGGGCTGACGCAGCTAGAGAAATGCGGGCTGACGCCGCAGGACATCGTGATCGAGATTACAGAAAGCTCGACCATACGCGACTATGCCGTGCTCAAAGATGCCGTAGCGCGGTTTAAAGCACTGGGATTCAGGATTGCCCTCGATGACCTTGGCGAAGGCACCTCTGGTCTGCGACTATGGTCTGAACTCTCCCCCGAGTTTGTCAAAATCGATAAGCACTTCATCGCCAACATCCACAATGATCCGATCAAACAGGAGTTTGTGCGCGCCATTCAAAAAATTGCCGTCGAATCCAATACCCTGACCATCGCCGAAGGCATAGAAACCAAAGAAGAACTGGCCGTCATCAAAGACCTCAAGGTGGACTTTGCCCAGGGTTATCTGTTTGGCCGTCCGTTTCCCAAGTTTCAGTATGGGCTGACGGAGGAGGTGCATACCCTGCTCAGCAGAAACATTGTGCGCCTGTTTGCTGACGCGCCCGGTGCGCACGGCAGGCAGGCCAGCGTGCTCGGTTTGACCAGCTACCAGACGGCTGCGTATCCGGAGATCAGCAACGAAGAGGTCTATGACTGGTTTAACCGGGATAGCACGCTCAATTCCATCCCGGTCATCGACCACCAAGGCAAACCACTGGGGCTGATTAGCCGTTACGACACCATAGACCGCTTTGCGCGGCGCTATCAGAAAGAGTTACATGGCAAAAAATCATGCACCACGTTCATGGATACCCAGTGTCTGGTCGTGCAAAAGGAGCTGTCTATTCTGGCATTGAGCGAATTGATTCTGGCGGCCGACCCCAAATATCTGCTCAACGGCTTTATCATCGTGGATGGTGAGCGTTATGTGGGCATGGGCAGCGGCCATGCCTTGCTACGCGAAGTCACCAATATGCAGATTCATGCGGCGCGCTATGCCAATCCGCTAACCTTGCTACCAGGCAATGTGCCTATCAATGCCCATATCGACAAACTGCTGGAGCGCCGCATTCCCTGCGTCGCCTGCTATTGCGACCTCGATCATTTCAAACCATTCAACGACGCCTATGGCTATCGCCGTGGCGATGAGGTCATTCAGTTTGTGGGCCGCTTACTCAGCAGCATGGTCAACAGCGAGCACGACTTTGTCGGCCATATTGGCGGCGACGACTTTGTGCTGATTTTTCAGAGTGAGGATTGGGAGACCACTTGCCGCGACATTCTGGAAACCATGACCAAGGTCATGCCGGACTTTTATGATCTGAAAGATGTGCAGCAGGGCGGCATTCATATCGAGGACCGCATGGGCCACGAACACTTCTACCCGTTTGGCAGCTTATCGATAGGCGCGGTGCAGGTATCTGCAGACCGCTTTAACAGCCATCACGAGGTGGCAGGTGCGATGAGCAGTGCCAAACACCAGGCCAAGAAAATTTTGGGCAACAGCCTGTTTATCGAGCGGCGCAAACTGACGATGCAGGCGTTTGGCGCGGTACCCGCCGACACCGCGGCTTGAGGCTGCGCGGTTAAGCGAGACTCAAGCTTGTGGGGCTGCGCGGAATACGTCTTTGTAGCTGATGTACTGAAACGCAAACATCAGGGCATTCACGACCAGTAGCGCGGCAAACACCAGCAAAGGCATCAGCAGTTGCGCTAGCATAGGAATCAACACTCCCAAAATGCCGATCACCAACCCCAGCCCCAGCATCACGACCAGCATGCCCACGGTCATCACCAGCCACGAAACCCCCATGGGTACGGTGTATTGCAGCATGCCGGCAATACT
>CAYTIV010000117.1:0-6534 GCA_964437895.1 uncultured Methylotenera sp. | reverse complement strand
GGCTGGTCAGGTTTTTGTCAACCGTGATTTCAATGGCGCGCCCGGAGTTGTAAATGACCATACCCTGGCGTTGCAGGGTATGCAGTAGGTTCATGCGACTGATGATCTGTTGCGTGGTGCCGGCGGCGACCCCACGCACAAAAGCCACGGGGCTGTCAGATTCAAGGCCTGGGATATGTACCTGAACCACCTGATTAACAATACTGACATGACAACTGTCTAGCGATACCATCAGTGCTTGCCAGCCACGCCGCGCAAACGCCTGCGCCAGGCTTTGTCCATGCCAGCCACCTGCCTGAGCTACTTCATCCGTCAATATGGGTACAACGCGCATAGCACACTCTAAATGAAGACGCGGGAACAATGCAAACTAGGCACTGTTCCCGCGTATTTATATCTTCTGTAAAACCTTAAATTTAACTTCCAAAAGACTGATTTAAAAGGTCTTCATTAAATTTTCCGCCAAAGAACGTGCGACCAGTCTTCAGATTGCTGACGCTCACTTTGGCAGGTGAGAACAGCATGGGGTCAATCTGGTAAAAGTCCATATTGACTGCTTTAAAGACTTCAGCAAATGGACGACCGTAATCTTTAGAGGCAGAGGAAGGAAGTTGTTTGGCCAGGTTTTCGGCCGCGGCATCGTCTGCATTTACAAACAGCTGCACAAAGCCCCCAAACAGAATGGCATCATTGGTACGCCCCATGCCGACAATAAAGTCAGGTGAAGGCGCTGGGACCGGGGCGACGCCATAGCCATCCACGATAGCGTCCAGATCAAAGTGCAGGGCATGGCATTTATGTAGCGCCACTTCCAGCACGCGGGCAGTCACCTGTAAAGACCCTGCCACACTGCGTGTCGGCGTCAAAATAAACGTCAATTGATGCGCTGCCAAGCCTGTATCTCTGGCGACCTTTTCAATCACCTGCACCGGTGGCACCTTGTCGGTTTCAAGTACTAGAACAGACTGCTCGCCGCGGTCACTGTAATGGATATCTTTAAAGACTTCTTCGCGCTGCGCCATGGCACGCGCCGGACCACTGCCCAGTGAGAAAAACTTCTCATGAGATAACGCCCAGCCCGCATATTGGCTACCCAGGCAAGCAATCACGGGCTGTTTGGCGGTCACCACCACACTCAAGGGCCAAAGGGCAAACTGCGGCACATGGCGCAAGGCCACGCTGCCCAAGCCACCCATGCAAATTTCGGCGATGATGCGGCCGGCTTCCAGCCCGCCTGGCGCCTCTATGCCAGCATCCACAATCGTGGCACCACTCTCGTGGGTGCTGACCACACAGCCGAGTGCGGCTGCATTGGCAATCAGCGTGGCGACCAGCGGTGCGCTGTACTGATGGACGCTAATGGATGTTGAATTCGATGTTGCTGCAGACATAAGTCCCCCATAGTTTTTCTAGTCTTGATTTTTGGTCTTGCAAGGCTTGCTGAATCTCTGCCGCCGTCGTGCCTTCTGCATGCAAGCTGCACACAGGCTCGCCTGCCGCGATGGTTGCGGCTATGGGTCTATCCTCAACCCATAATGGCATATATAACTGGCTAAAGTCTATCTCCTGACTAGCATAGGCAATGCAATGACGTGCTAGACCGGTCACGGCAGGCATGGACGGCACGCCCCTGCCCTGACAGCTGGTAATATGCGCCTGGATCAATGGCAGCTGTGCATACAAGCGCATGCTGGCACTGAGCCTAGGATTGACTTCTAACACATGCAACTGTCCATCATGCCAGATGGCATCCAGGCTATTGAGCCCAACCACGCCTAGGGCGGGCACCAGTTGTTTGAGTAATGTAGCCGCTGCCTGCGTCAGCGCGGCATCTTCGACACGGGCCGCTCCAGCATAACCAAAGCCGCCCAACTGTTGATCAAGATGATGGACGCCGATTAACTGCGTATGTTTGCCCTGTGCCAGAAACAGCATACCCACCGGTTGACCGGGCAGATAAGCTTGCCAATAACCGCCCGTGACCGACAAGTTGCTTTGGCCGGCGATCCAGCGCATCACATGCCGTCCGCCGCACTGACCGGGCTGTTTGTACACCCAGTCGCCTGCACTAGGCGGCTGCAATGAGATGGCTGGCGTAGCAATCGCGTGTTGATCACATTGCAGTTTTAACCATACGGGATCTTTGACCTGTTGAAGACAGGCAGTCTTATTGCCGTAAACGGGATAGCGCTGACATAAGGCTTCATAAGCCTCAAGGCTGCCTTCAAATCCGGAACCAATGACCACGGCATCCGGCTTAAAGGTATCCAAGCGCGCAAATAGCGCCTGACAATCACTAAGCTTGGGTGAATGCAGCAACGCAGGCCACAAAAAAAACTCATCTGCCGCGACCTGTGTATCGGCATCGGCGTACGCATCTACTGCCAGTACCGTAAAGCCCTCGAGGTGCCCGATCTCGCTATAAATGCGCGCACTTTGTGAAATAATCGCCAGTCGCACCACTCAAACTCACTCTACATGCGCACAAGCGTACTCGTAAGCCTGGTGGTAGTCGATATGCATGGGCGATTCGCTTTGCAGCATCTGTTCCAGCAATTTATTCTGTGTCACATACTTTAACTGACCAATGGCCAGTGCACCGAAACCGGCCACTTGGGTCCCTTCAATCAGGCCACCATTAGAAAAGGTATCCACCCCTTCAATGCCAGAAGGAGGCACCGCGTTAACATCTGCGGCTACTTTTAAGGTCTTAGAGCCAGCAAAATGGGCCAACTCGAGTACGCGTATCCCCGCAGGGGTAGCACACAATGCTACGGTCGCCTCGTTGAGCACCGCCACCTTGGCCGCCTCGTTAGAGCCGTCAACCACGGTCAGCTGCACATCATAATTGGTAGAAAGTTTATCCACATAAGCCTGCATGCTTTCCACACCCGCATGCGCCACCATCATGACAGTGGCCCCCTGGCGGGCGGCGATCAGCGCTGCGGTCGAGCCTACCGTGCCACTGGCACCAAAAATGGCTACTTTTTCTTTGCCCAGACCACTGCCAGACTTTTGCAAATGAAAGTCCACTTTGGCCAGCATGGCTGCAGCAGTCGTAAATGCGCCTGAAGGGTCAGAAAAGGTATGGCACTCAAAAGGCTTGAACATGGCGCTACGCGCTTGTTTTTGCATTTCCAACGCCAACAAAATGTCGCGGCCACCAAAAAAGAGCGCTTGCTGCTTGAGACCACTGGGACTGCGGGAGAAAATGGCATCCTGCGTCAATGCAACGACCTCACCCAGCGTAATATTGCTGTAAGAGATAATTTTCTCGTAGCCTGCATCAAACGCCATATTCACGTCGAACGGACTGGCGTTTTTGGCGGCTGTAAACAAATGCATGATGCTGGTTTTTTTCATTATTCCCCCCGGAACTGTTCGTTAATATAACCTTTTGCCAATATACACATAAGACTTGCGGTTCAAAATCAAGAGTAGACCGTGAAAAAGCTAACTTTTCAAAATTATCCTGAAACGGATCCAGGCATGCGCTCACTCAAAACAATACTGGCCGGCTGGTTTACAGCCGCGGTGACCAGAAAGCCAAGCGTCGCTGCTTCGCCGTGCGCAGCCAGCAGCGCAAGCTGCAAGGCGACCGCCTCGGCACGTGTGGGCAGCAAAACAAAACCCGTGGGCCCCCAGGAGGTTTGCCCGAGGCCGACATAGCCTTGTTGCTTCAGAGACTCCAGAATACGCGCAACCGAGCGACTGGCATAGGGCCCGCCTTGGGCCGGCCCAAAATATTCGGCATTGTAAGCTTGTAAATGCCCGATAAAATCGCTGAATGCGGGAAAGTCACCTTCAATCAGCGCAGGCAGACCTTGGGTCAGCATCAGTTGCTGAATGCGTGAGGTGGCCTGTTCGGTTTGCGGCGACAAGGTTTTAAAGGCGGTTTTCTCGCCCTGGCCATGCAGGCCATCATGGCTGTCATCAGTAATCAGTAAAAAATGCCACGCCTCAGGAAAAGCGTATCTGGCTAACATAGGCGGTACAACGGTATGCGCACCCCGCCCACCATCCACCACCAGGCCGCCATGCTCGAACGTTGCAATGCCGATGCCTGAACGTGCGCCGCGCTGATGGAGTGCGGCAATATCGGCAGCAGAACTGTCTTTATCATAAAAGGTATCGACGGCCGCGCCTATCGCCAGGGCCATTTGCGTGCCAGAGCCTAGTCCGCCGTGGCGTGGGACCGCCCGCTGTATGGTCAAATCCAGCGCAACATCAAGCCCACGATGCGCCAAATGCCGCTGCAACAGATTGGCCGCCCAAGTGTCCAGCGCAGAGGACTGCGCACCCGCCGTCAGGCTGACGGATGTTTGAAAGGCATCGATGGCCACCCCTACACTGCCGAACTGGCGGTGCGTGGATTGTGCGAGATTAAAAAAACCAAGATGTAAACGCCCATAAGTGGTCACGCTGACCGAACGTTTTGCGGGAAGGACTGCTTTCATGGCGTCTTATAATATTGACTGCAAAAAAATTAATTATGTCAGGTGACGTTAACGTGACATTAAAACACGATTTTGGCATAATGGCTGTTATAAAAGCCATTCCATAATCAGACGATGTCTGGCAAAAGGCCTCTATTTATCGAATTCAATCCGTTGCATTTCGCGATAGATTACCACCAGTTTTAAACAATTAAGGGTTTTAGTATGGTAAGTCATGTTATTCCATTTGAGAATCTTAGAAACACTGATGTACCGTCCGTAGGGGGCAAGAACGCTTCTCTGGGCGAAATGATTTCTCAGCTCACTGCCAAAGGCGTACGCGTTCCCACCGGTTTCGCGACCACGGCAGATGCCTACCGCGAGTTTCTGGCGCAAGGCGGATTGAACAACAAGATTAACGACTTGCTGGACAAGCTGAATGCAGATGATACCCAGGAGCTGGCTCGCGTAGGCGCGCAGATCCGTCAATGGATCATGGAAGCCGAGTTTCCACCTGCGCTGCAAACAGCGATTGCTGAAAACTATGCCAAGCTGATTGAACGATCCGCCCAAGGCACAACTTTTGCGGTACGTTCCTCTGCCACAGCAGAAGATTTGCCAGATGCTTCTTTCGCTGGCCAGCAAGAGTCTTTCCTGAATATTCACGGCCTGGAAAACATTAACCACGCCATCAAGGAAGTGTTTGCATCACTGTATAACGACAGGGCGATCTCCTACCGCGTACACAAAGGCTTTGTGCATGCAGACGTAGCGCTGTCAGCCGGCGTACAGCAAATGGTGCGTTCTGATATTGGCTGTGCCGGTGTGATGTTTACCATCGACACTGAATCTGGTCATCGGGATGTTGCATTTATCACGGCTTCTTATGGCTTGGGTGAAACTGTGGTGCAAGGCGCCGTCAACCCTGACGAGTTCTATGTACACAAACCTTTGCTGGCACAAGGCAAACCCGCCATCGTGCGTCGCACCATGGGCTCCAAACTGATCAAAATGGTGTTTTCTGATGCCACACAAGCGGGCAAATCCACCCACACGGTGGAAGTCGACCCGGCTGAAAGCAACCGTTACTCCCTGACCGATGCCGACATTCTGGAACTGGCGGGCTACGCCATGACTATTGAGCAGCACTATGGCTGCCCAATGGATATCGAATGGGGCAAAAACGGTTTGGATAACAAGCTGTACATCCTGCAAGCGCGTCCTGAGACTGTGAAGTCACAAGAAGCGGCGAAAAACATCACTGAGACCTTTAAACTGCAAAAACACTCTTCCGTGCCTGTGGTTGCCGGTCGTGCTGTGACTCAAAAAGTGGGCGTAGGCCCAGTGCGTATCGTGCTGGATCCGGCAGAGATGCATGAAGTTCAACCAGGTGACGTATTGGTTGCCGACATGACTGACCCTAACTGGGAACCCGTCATGAAGCGTGCCAGCGCATTGGTGACCAACCGTGGCGGCCGTACTTGCCATGCAGCGATTATTGCGCGTGAATTGGGTATTCCGGCCATCGTGGGCTCAGTCAATGCCACCGATTTGCTGCGCGACGGCGAAATGGTAACCGTGTCCTGTGCTGAAGGTGAAACCGGTTTTGTTTACCACGGTGCGTTGGACTTCGAGGTATCCACCCAGTCCAACAGCGCATTGGCCAAGCCACCCTGCAAGATCATGATGAACGTAGGTAACCCCGATATGGCGTTCACCTTTGCACAAACCCCTAACGATGGTGTCGGTTTAGCCCGTCTGGAGTTTGTCATCAATAACATGGTTGGCATTCACCCGAAAGCGATTCTGAACGTAGACGCGATGCCTGCGGCCATGCAGGCCACTATCAAGAACCGTGCACGTGGCTACGCCAGCCCAAAACAGTTCTACATTGATAAAGTGGCTGAAGGCGTGGCAACAATTGCTGCGGCCTTCTATCCAAAACCAGTGATTGTTCGTACCTCAGACTTCAAGTCTAACGAATACAAAAAACTGATTGGTGGCGAGATTTACGAGCCAGATGAAGAAAACCCAATGATCGGCTTCCGCGGTGCGGCACGTTATATGGCAGAAGACTTTAAAGAGTGCTTTGCCATGG
>CAYTIV010000116.1:0-6611 GCA_964437895.1 uncultured Methylotenera sp. | reverse complement strand
GCTTGGCGGGAGTCTTCGGCCATCGGCTGTTCGAATCCCGCAGACGCGCACGGCTTTTTGTGCGCGGCCAGGTTGAGTTTCGATGGCCGCCCGCTAAGCCGAGTAGCGCAAGGGAAAAGCGGAAGTTGGGGTGTCCTGTTCTTTGCCTTCTTTCTTATGGACAAGCATAAGAAAGAATGGTCGCCAGCAAGGCGAAATGGCGCTTGCCATAAAACAAAAACCCATCTGCGTAGGCATCAACGCCAACCCACCTGCTTCTGAAATAACCATAAAAATGCGCTAGCCAACCAATAAAAAAGCCACCAAAACTCACTCAAAGTTGTGGTGGCTTTTAACGGCTTAAAGCAATGTCGTTACATGTATATTACGAACGATAATCGGCGTTGATTTTCACGTAGTCATACGAGAAATCACAAGTCCACACCGTGGCCTGCGCCTGACCGCGATTAAGCACCACTCTGACCAGAATGTCGCTTTCCTGCATCACGGCAGCACCCTGCTCCTCAACGTAGCTCGCCGCGCGTCCACCTTTTTCAGCCACCAGCACCTCACCCAGATACAGTTGCAGACTGTTAACGTCTAGGTCGGCTATGCCGGCATAGCCGATGGCGGCCAGAATACGACCCAGATTCGGATCTGAGGCAAAGAAGGCCGTTTTGATTAAAGGCGAGTGCGCGATGGCATACGCCACTTTGCGGCACTCTTCTTCCGACTGACCAGCTTCGACCTGTATGGTCATAAACTTGGTGGCGCCTTCACCATCACGCACGATGGCCTGTGCCAGCTCAATAGCCACCTCAGTTAAGGTGTCACGCAACAACACAAAATCTGCACTTTGCTCATCGATGACTGCATTGCCAGCCTGGCCAGTCGCCATCAGAATCAGGCTGTCGTTGGTACTGGTGTCGCCATCTACCGTAATGCAGTTGAAGGATTTGTTGACGGCATATTGAATGATGCTGTCCAGCGCGCTTTGGCTAATGGCGGCATCGGTGGCGATATAGCCCAGCATGGTAGCCATGTTGGGATGAATCATGCCTGAGCCTTTGCTGATGCCGGTGATGGTCACGGTCTGCCCTTGCAGGGTCAGCTGGCGCGAGGTGCCTTTGGCGACGATATCCGTCGTCATAATGGCTTCTGCCGCTGACAGCCAGTGATCTTCCTGCAAGTTGGCAACGGCCGCTGGAATACCCGCCAGCAGACGGTCCATCGGCAAGGTTTCCAGAATCACCCCGGTTGAGAACGGCAATACCTGCTCAGGGCTCAAATGCAGCGCCTGGGCCACGGCGATGCAACTGGCACGGGCATCATCCATCCCCTGCTGACCGGTGCCGGCGTTAGCACAACCGGTATTCACCAGTAAGGCGCGTATGCCCTTGTTGTGCTGCAAATGCGTTTTGCAGACAGTGACAGGCGCCGCACAAAAGCGATTGAGCGTGAATACACCGGACACGCTGCTGCCTTCGGGCAACGTGATGACCAGCACATCCTTGCGATTAGGTTTGCGGATATGGGCCTGGGCAAACCCCAGTTGTACCCCTTTGACAGGGCGCAACGCTGCGGCCGTGGGAGCAGACAATTTGACGGGCATCCGTGTTCCTTCAGTGACTCTAGTTAATTAATTCATTCAATGCGTACGCATGCAGTGCCTGCGCACACTCGCCTTTAGGCACGACGCCAAGTGGTGCCTTGTGGCGAATCTTCCAAAATAATCCCGGCATCGGCCAACGCCTTGCGGATACGATCAGCCTCGGCATAGTTTTTGGCCGCCTTGGCAGCGATACGTGCACTGATCATGCCTTCGATATCCAGTGCAGCATCCGCCACCTCGCCCTGCATGAAGCTCTCGGGATCGCGCTGCAACAGTCCAATGACCGCAGCCAGCTGTTTGAGCAGCGAGGCGGTGGCAGCAGACTTGTCTTTGTTCAGATCATTAGCCAGCTCAAACAATACCGCAATTGCTTCAGGCGTATTAAAGTCATCGTCCATGGCGGCTTTGAATTTGGCCGCATGCGGTTGTTGCCAGTCGATCTCGGTCGCGGCCACATCCTGCCCGCGCAGTGCGGTATACAAGCGGGTCAAAGACGCCTTGGCGTCATCAAGATGCTTATCGGAGTAGTTGAGCGGGCTGCGATAGTGGGCACGTAAGATAAAGAAGCGAACCACTTCTGGATCATATTGTTCTAGCACCTCGCGGATGGTAAAGAAATTGCCCAGTGACTTGGACATTTTTTCATCATCGACGCGGATAAAACCGTTATGCATCCAGTAGTTAGCCATGGTACAGCCATGGGTCGCTTCAGATTGTGCAATCTCGTTTTCGTGATGCGGAAACTGCAGGTCTTGCCCACCGCCGTGAATGTCGAAATGCTGACCCAAGTGCGCCGCACTCATGACCGAGCACTCAATATGCCATCCCGGACGGCCATTGCCCCACGGGGATGCCCAGTAAGGCTCACCGGGTTTGACTGATTTCCATAACACGAAGTCCAGCGGGTCCTGCTTGTAAGTATCGACATCCACCCGTTCACCGGCGCGCAAGTCTTCCAGAGACTTGCCAGACAGTTTGCCGTAATCAGCAAAGCTGCGCACCTTGTAAAACACATCCCCATTGCTGGCCTGATAAGCATGCCCTTTGTCGATCAACTGGGCGATCATGTCCAGCATGCCTTGCACATGCTCGGTCGCGCGCGGCTCCAAATCCGGGCGAATAATACCAAGCTTGGCCGAATCCTCATCCATGGCGGTAATAAACCGCTGCGTCAGACTTTGTATGCTTTCATTGTTCTCATTGGCACGTTTAATGATTTTGTCATCAATATCGGTGATGTTACGCACATAAGTGACCTTATAGCCGCTGGCACGAAACCAACGGGCTACCATGTCAAACACCACCATGACGCGGGCGTGTCCCAAATGGCAGAAGTCGTACACGGTCATGCCACAGACATATATGCTGACCTGATTTTCTGTGCGGGGAGTAAAGGGCTGCTTGCTGCGAGAAAGGGTGTTGTAAAGTTTTAACATGCTCAGGAACAATAAAAGAATGGTTGCGTGCTAAAATTAGCAGATGTACCGCACTGTTTAATTTATGTTAAAAATAGCCACAGGCGTCGGTATCAATAATTAAGTGACTGTCGCTTTTAAGGGGCTGCGAGCACACATGCCGAAGCTCATCCGGAACACTGACCACCCCAATCATGCACACAACAAGATGCAAAATGGTACTAAAACATCACGCGATAATCACCGCAACGCGCACCGTCTCTAGTACAATTCAAGTATAACATATTGCTAAAAATCAACGATTGCTCAGGTAACAAACTCATGAACGCAACATTAAGAAAATATTTGCTGATTTTAGGGGTCATACTCAGTCAGGCCGCCCTGCCTCATTCCGCGTTGGCCGGCCAAACCAATGTCGAGTTACGTGAAATCAATCAGTTGTCCGAACAGGGCAACCAGGCAGCCGCCCTAGAGCGCGTCAACAGCTACCTCTCGGCCAACCCTAAAAACGCTGAAGCCATGTTTATGCGTGGCGTCATTCTGGTTGAACTAGGCAAGCGCGACGAAGCGATCAAATCTTTTACCGATCTGACCGAAAAATACCCCAACCTGCCTGAGCCATACAACAATCTGGCCGTGCTCTATGCCGATCAGGGCCAGTATGACAAAGCGAGAAAAGCGCTGGAATCTGCCATCAAGACCCATCCGAGCTATGCCACCGCCCACGAGAACCTGGGTGACATCTACGCACGCTTGGCCTCAGAAGCCTATGACAAGGCGCTCAAGCTGGACACCTCCAATAGCCGCGCGCAAAACAAGCTGGCCATGATTACCGATCTGTTTGGCGGCAAGCGAGCCACCGTAGCCCGCGCAACCACCCCAGCACCAACCGCCGCCACCACATCTGCAACCGTAACCCCAACCCCTGCAACCACCCCGCCAGCGGCCACAGCCCCAATCACGCCGGCACCTGCTGCGGCTGAACCCAAAAAGCCGACCGTCGCAGAGTCCAAACCCGCCGAGCCTGATCAAGGCGCAGATCGCCAAGAACGCGCGGTACTGAATGCCGTGAATGCTTGGGCGGATGCCTGGGAAGCACAAAATGTGGACAAGTATTTGGACAGCTATGCCAAAGACTTTAAAACACCCGGCGGTGAAGCGCGTAAGCAGTGGGAAGCTACCCGCCGTGACCGTGTGAGCCGCCCGAGCAAAATTTCAGTCAAGCTGAGCAATATCAACGTGCGCGTTGAGAGCGACACCACGGCCAAGGTCACTTTCCGTCAAGCTTACAAAGCCACCGGGCTGGATGCCAACTCCAACAAAACCCTCAACTTGGTGAAAGAAGGCGGTCGCTGGCTGATTCAGCAGGAGCGCGTAGGCAAATTCTAGACGGATTTACCCGAAAAACAGGCCCGAACCCGCCACAAACAAGGGTATCGGGCTGGTTTTAAGCGCAAGTTTTAATGAAACAAATGTATAATATTGGTATGCGGAGTTTAAGAAAATACTGCTATATTGCATTTGTCAGTGCAGCACTCCTGCCATGGAATGCAACGGCTGTTAACCATGAAGCGTTAACCGCCCGTTTGTTTGTCCAAAACAAGAATACCAGCGTGGTAGAACGCATGCTGGTGCAAACCCTGCAGTCCATCAAAGAAGGGCGTCTGCAACAGGCGCTGGACTACGTAGACCAGCTGCTCGCCATCTCCCCCAACTTTGCGCTAGCGCATTTGATCCATGGCGACCTGCTGTCTGCCAAAGCGCGCATTCTGAATAATTTTGGCGATGCCAACACCAGCGATATTACGCGCATTCAGGACTTCAAAGAAGAAGCCGAAATCCGTATCCGCAATTATTTTGACCGTAACCGTGGCCTGACCCAGCCCAACATGCTGGTAGAACTGTCCGAAAAGCAGACGCACGTGCTGTTTGTGGATACCGCGCGTTCACGCCTCTATGTGTACGAAAAAGCCAATACAGGCAATCTGCGCTACGTTGCAGACTACTATGTCACCATAGGCAAGAACGGCGTAGGCAAAAAAGACCAAGGCGATAAACGCACGCCGATTGGCGTCTACTTTGCCTCGCGCAAATTGAACCGCCCGCTGCCGGATTTGTACGGTGACGCGGCCTACCCGCTCAACTATCCCAACGAAATCGACAGTTACGAGCGTAAAACCGGCTCAGGCATCTGGATTCACGGCACCCCCAGCGACACCTATAGCCGCCCCCCACGCGCCAGTGATGGTTGCGTGGTGCTGTCTAACCCCGACATGAAGGCGCTTGAAAGCATCCTGCAAGAGGGTAATACCCCCGTGGTGATCGGCGTGAACTTTCAATGGGTCAATCCAGACTCAGTGCGCAAACAGGAGAACGTCAAAGCCGATTTGCTGTCTGCCATAGAAGATTGGCGCAGAGACTGGGCCACTCAAAACACCGATGCTTATCTGTCACACTACACGCGCGACTTTTTCTACAGCGAGGGCGATCTGTCTCGCTGGGCCAACTACAAGCGCCAAATTCAGGCATCCAAGCCTAAAGTCAGCGTCAATCTGACAGATATTAGCCTGTTCACTTACCCGGGCGCCAAGCGCGAGATGGTGGTGGTGGACTTTGAGCAGGAATATGTGAGCGCAGCTTTGCGCAACGTGATGAAAAAACGCCAGTACTGGGTACAGGAAAATGGCGAATGGAAAATTTTATACGAAGGATCAGCGTAATGCGTATGTTGTCTTGGATGTTAGGCTGTTGCCTGCTGGCTGCCGTCGGGGTGAGCCACGCGGCGACACAAGTACTGTTTGAAACCAATCAGGGCAATTTTTCCGTGGAAGTGTATGCGGACAAAGCGCCCAAAACCGTGGAAAACTTTTTGCAGTATGTGAAAGACGGTTTTTACACCAACACCATCTTCCACCGCGTCATTGGTCGTTTCATGATCCAAGGTGGCGGCTTTGACAGAGACCTGACTGAAAAACCAACACGCCCACCCGTGGTGAATGAGGCAGGCAATGGTCTGGTTAACCAGACGGGTAGCATCGCCATGGCCCGCACACCAGACCCTGACTCAGCCACCGCACAGTTTTTCATCAACGTGGCAGACAACCAGTTTCTGGATTACACCAGCCCAGACCCTGACCATATTGGTTATTGCGTGTTCGGCAAAGTCATTAACGGCATGGATGTGGTCTTTAAGATCAGCAACCTGCCGACCGGCAATCAGCGCGGCTTTTCAGATGTGCCCATCCGCGCGGTCATCATTAAACGTGCAACGATAGTCACTACCAAGTAACTGTCTTAACTTTTATCAACGGAGAATATTTTGGTCAAACTGACTACCAACTTTGGTGACATCACCATTGAACTCAACGCAGACAAGGCCCCAGTGACCGTGGCCAACTTTTTGAGCTATGTGGAGAAAGGCTTTTATGACGGCGTGATCTTTCACCGCGTCATCAATGACTTCATGATTCAAGGCGGCGGCTTTGACACCAACATGAAACAGAAAGCCACAGAAGCCACCATCAAGAACGAAGCTAACAACGGCTTGAGTAATGACAAATACACCATTGCCATGGCCCGCACCATGGTGCCAGACTCAGCGTCTG
>CAYTIV010000115.1:0-6700 GCA_964437895.1 uncultured Methylotenera sp. | reverse complement strand
CTGTGGTGTCACGCCAGATTCAGTCGTTGATTGAAGCGATTGCCGGCACACTGGAACAGGCACAAGATCAGGCACGCAGGCACGCCCCCCCGACCATCACAACCACAGATGCGGCACCCGCTACTAGCAAAAGCAGCCCCATGCGGCAGCCCATACGCGTCATCACCCCCGGCAGCCCGCTGCGTATGGATGCCGACCTAGCGGCTTATCCTGAGCCGCTGCTAGATCAGGCGCGTATGGCGCATCTGCTTAAACTGGGCGGCAGCGAAGCCTTTGTACACAAACTGATTACCGAGTTTGTTGACGCGACAGATACCCTGCTGCGTGCCCTCAGCCTGGCCTGTATGGACCTGAACTTTGAGCTGGTCCACAGCCTTGCCCATGAACTGGCCGGAGAGTCGGCCAACATGGGGCTGATTCCGCTGAGCAAACACAGCCGCCGGCTGCTGGGCCTCTCCATGCAAGATGCACAGGCCATCTCTGGCCTGTATCAGGATGTCGCTGAGAGCTACGAAGCCACGCGCACCGAGTTACTGCTGCACCGCAGCAAACTTTCGCCCAAACGCTCTAATAAATAAACCGACAGGCCGCCTAGGCATTGACCACGCGTGCGTTGTCAGGCGCGGATGGCATGGCGGTTTCCTGCGCCGGAAACAGTTTGGACTGCGCGCGATAAAAACGCTCCATCACTTTAAGATCACGCTCGCTCAAGCCCAGGGCGTTTTCCACCCAAACAGCGACAATATCGCTGAGCTCTTCATAACTTAAGGGGTGCACGCGTGCCTTGGCCTTTTGCGCCGATAAAAAGCCTTGCGCCTGTTTGCTGTTTTTATGGATGAAGTCGTGCACCGCCTGCACCCCCTGCCCTTCATCGACCACGATATCAATCAGCCCCATGGCCAGGCATTGCTCTGCCGTGTAGCGCTCGCCACCCAGTATCATTTTATCCGCCACCGCCATACCGGCCTTGCGGGCAATAAAACTGTAAGCCCCCATGCCGGGAATCATGTTAAAAAACAACTCAGGAAAACAAAATACCGACTGCCGCTCAGCAATCAGCACATCACTGGTCAAGGCAGCCTCAATGCCAGCGCCCAACACCTCGCCTTGTAACAGCGAAATTTTAGTCACATGGTCTAGCTGAAAGCGGAACGCCCGTTGTGCCACCACCTCAATGCTCAGTGCGGCATAGGCCTGCAACTGCGCCCTATCCTGCCGGCGAATCGCCGCGGCCATTTTTTGCAGATCACCGCCCATATTGAAATAACCGGGGGTCGCAGAGGCAAACACGGAGTAGCGTATAGGCAGCACACCGGCCTCGCCGGCTTGCACATAACCGCCACTGCGCTGAATATCGCTGTGGTGCTGGTGCAGGTCTTCTAATAGCGCATGGTTAATGCAAGGGATGCGTTGTGGCTGATGCAAAAAACTCCACAAGGCCTGCTGTTCTGCATCAAAGCGGCAGTATACCTGGCCGTAATCATGCGCCTGCAAGCGTTGCTGGTAGTCGATTAAACCCTGTTCGTATGGTTTCATGTGCGTTCTCCTTGGACATTTCAAACTCTGATGAAGGTGCGCCCGGTGAGTGATGTGCATTTGCATCAATGCATTTGGGCCAGCCAGTACATCATAATCAAAACGCCTGATCGGCGTATGCCCCACCGCCGGGTTTTACATGTGCAAGGAGAATCGTTGCCAGAAAAAACAACAGGGGGCATCAGCCCCCTGTGTTTGGTCCCAATCCGGCGTTAAACCGTTTCTTTGATGGGGATGATCTTCTTCACGTTTTCCAGTGAGGCTGCGTACTGCGTCATCTGGTTAAAGTTGAGGTATTTGTAGATTTCTGCGGTATTGGTCAGTTTGCTGCCTAGGGTGTCCAGATACTCCTGAACGCTAGGCATACGGCCCAATTTGGCACACACAGCCGCCAACTCGGCAGACCCCAGATAAACACGCGCATCTTTACCCATGCGGTTATCAAAGTTACGTGTAGAGGTAGAGAACACGGTCGCTTTGTCTGCCACACGCGCTTGGTTACCCATGCACAGCGAACATCCAGGGATTTCAGTACGCGCACCCGCTACACCAAAGGTCGAGTACACGCCCTCGGCACGCAATTGCGCCTCATCCATACGGGTAGGCGGTGCAATCCACAAACGGGTCGGAATGCCGCCAGCCCCTTCCAGCACCTTGCCCGCAGCGCGATAGTGGCCAATATTGGTCATGCAGCTACCAATAAACACTTCATCGATCTTGTCACCCACCACTTCAGACAACGGTTTGATGTCATCAGGATCGTTAGGGCAAGCCACCAGCGGCTCTTTGATCTCGTTCAAATCAATCTCAATGACGTGTGCATACTCGGCATCGTTATCTGGCTGCAATAACTCTGGCTTCTGCAACCAGGCTTTCATGCTGGCAATACGGCGCTCAAGAGTGCGTGCATCCGCGTAACCGTTTTCAATCATGTTTTGCATGAGCACGATGTTTGAATTGAGAAACTCAATCACAGGCGCTTTATTCAACAGCACCGTACAACCGTTCGCTGAACGCTCAGCGGAAGCATCGGCCAATTCAAACGCCTGCTCAACTTTCAGATCAGGCAAGCCTTCAATCTCTAGCACGCGGCCGTTAAATACGTTTTTCTTGCCCTGTTTGCCTACGGTTAAGGTGCCTTCCTTGATCGCAGCATAAGGGATGGCATTGACCAGATCACGCAGTGTGATGCCAGGTTGCATCTCCCCTTTAAAGCGTACCAGCACAGACTCTGGCATATCCAGCGGCATCGCGCCGGTGGCGGCTGCAAACGCAACCAGGCCAGAACCCGCTGGGAAGCTGATGCCAATCGGGAAACGGGTGTGGGAGTCACCGCCAGTGCCTACGGTATCGGGCAGAATCAAGCGGTTGAGCCAGGAGTGGATAACGCCATCGCCCGCACGCAGACTGACCCCACCACGGCTAGACATAAACTCAGGCAAATCGTGTTGCAACTTGATATCCACCGGTTTGGGATAGGCCGCCGTGTGGCAGAAACTTTGCATGACGAGGTCGGCACTGAAGCCCAGGCAGGCCAGTTCCTTCAACTCATCACGGGTCATGCCACCCGTCGTATCCTGAGACCCCACGGTGGTCGCCTTAGGCTCACAGTAGGTGCCTGGGCGCACGCCCACGCCTTCTGGCAAGCCACAGGCGCGACCCACCATTTTTTGTGCCAGCGTGTAGCCTTTGCCGGTATCTTTAGCCGGAATCGCTTTGATGAACGCATCGGTATCAGCGAGGCCCAGTGCCTTGCGCGCATTCGCAGTCAGGCCACGGCCAATAATCAATGGGATACGCCCCCCTGCGCGCACTTCGTCGGGCAGGGTGATGGGATTCATTTCAAATGTGGCCAGTACCTCGCCAGACTCGGACAACACTTTGCCTTCGAACGGTTTGATGACAATGACATCGCCAGTATTCAGCTTGGACACATCACACTGAATAGGCAGTGCGCCGGAGTCTTCTGCCGTGTTGAAGAAAATTGGTGCGATCTTGCTGCCAATGACGACCCCACCTGTGCGCTTGTTAGGAATGAATGGAATATCATCGCCCATCCACCATTGCACAGAGTTGATCGCAGATTTACGTGAAGAGCCTGTGCCCACCACGTCACCCACATAGGCCAGTGGCAACCCTTTTTGTTTCAGGCTTTCAATGGTTTGCAGGCCATCTGCCATGCGGTTGATCAGCATGGCCTTGGCGTGCAATGGAATGTCAGGACGGCTCCAGGCATCTTGCGCCGGGCTGAGGTCATCAGTGTTGGTTTCGCCATCAAGCTTAAATACCACCAGCTTGATTTCCTGCTGCAAGGCAGGACGGCTGGTGAACCACTCAGCATTGGCCCAAGATGTCATTAATGTCTTGGCATGCGTATTGCCCGCCTTCATTTTGGCATCGACATCATGAAAGGCATCAAACATCAAAATGGTGGTGGACAAGGCTTTGACTGCATGCGCAGCCATCGGCGTATCCAGCAAGGCCACCAGCGCCTGTACGTTATAGCCGCCCAGCATGGTGCCCAGCAAAGCCACCGCTTTTTCAGCGCTCACCAGCGGTGAACTGGCCTTGCCGTTGGCAACATCCGCCAGAAATGCGGCTTTGACATAAGCGGCCTGATCAACGCCCGCTGGAATACGGTTTTCCAGCAGATTGAGCAACAAGGACTCTTGACCGGCAGGCGGCGCTTTCAATAACTCAACCAGTGCCGCCACCTGTTCGGCATTGAGAGGTAATGGTGGCAGATTTTGCGCAGCGCGCTCTGTAACGTGGGTGTCGTATGCTTGTAACATGATGTAGGCTCTATCAATAAAACTAAAGTCGGGGGTTGGGCCAGCATGTTAAGGCTGGCCGCGAGGATCTCTTCTCGCCTGATTATAATCTAGTCCATCCACCAGAATGTTAACTGCTTGTAACATTCCGGCAATTGATGCAAATGACAGCCGCCTGCAGCAACAATACAACACTGACATCACTGCTAGCGCGTACTGTCTCCAAACAACTGTTTGGCAAACGGGGTGCTACAGCTTTTACCTGCCGCCGAAGACTCCCATTTATCCAGTAATTCTTTTTGATACCCTTTGCCGTGTTGCTTTTCCAGCCAGGCCCGCACCTCAAACACATCGGCAAAACCATTGTGGTCTGTATCCATCAAGGCCACCTGATCTTCCAGCGTAGGCCCGCTGTAACGGCCGTTGCTATCGGTAAAATAGTCCAGTGCAGACTCTGCCTGCACCACCCAACTACCACAGAGCAAACTGCATGCACTGAACACACGCAGTACAGCCAGTTTGTTACACCTTATTTTTAGCATACTCACCCCACACATACATTTAGTCGTATGACGTAGTTTTCAGCAAAACGTGCGCCAGCTCTGTGATTCAGGACACACTAAACCGCTTTGAGCGCGATCTGCTTCTGCCACAAGGCAGGGCCACTCTTGTGAGCAGAGTCGCCATCAGCACTCACCGCCACCGTCACTGGCATGTTTTCCACCTCAAACTCATAAATGGCTTCCATGCCCAAATCTTCAAACGCCAGCACGCGTGCATGCTTGATGGCCTTGCTGACCAAGTAGGCCGCACCGCCCACCGCCATCAGATAAACCGATTTGTGTTTGGCAATCTCAACCAGTGCCTCTTCACCGCGTTCGGCTTTACCAATCGAGCCTAGCAGGCCGGTGTTCAGCATCATATCGGTATAGCTATCCATACGGGTAGCGGTAGTCGGGCCGGCCGGGCCCACGGCTTCATCGCGCACAGCATCGACCGGGCCCACGTAATAAATAAACTTGTTGGTAAAGTCGACCGGCAAAGGCTCACCCTTGGCCAGCATGGTCTGAATGCGTTTATGCGCAGCATCACGCCCGGTCAGAATTTTACCGGTGAGCAACAGGGTATCGCCTGTTTTCCAAGATTGGGTTTCTTCGCGCGTCACCGTCTCCAGATTCACGCGCTTGGCTTGCGGACTAGGTGCCCAATGCACATCCGGGTAAACATCCGGGCTGGGCGGCGTTAACTTGGCAACGCCAGTGCCATCCAGCGTAAAATGTACGTGGCGTGTCGCTGCACAGTTAGGGATGATGGCCACCGGCAAGCTGGCCGCATGCGTGGGGTAGTCCAGGATTTTGACATCGAGCACGGTGGTCAAGCCACCTAGTCCCTGTGCGCCGATGCCCAAGCGATTGACCTTGTCATACAGTTCCAGCCGTAACTCTTCGATGCGGTTTTGCGCGCCTCTGGCCTGCAAGTCCTGAATATCAATCGGCGCCATCAGCGACTCTTTGGCCAGCAACATGGCTTTTTCGGCACTGCCGCCTATGCCTATGCCCAGCATCCCGGGCGGGCACCAGCCAGCGCCCATTTCAGGCACGACTTCCAGTACCCAATCGACGATACTCTCATTTGGATTGAGCATCACCAGCTTGGATTTATTTTCGGAGCCACCGCCTTTGGCCGCGACTTGCACCTCGACCTGGTCGCCGGCCACCATCTCCACATGGGTGATGGCGGGTGTGTTATCTCGGGTATTTTTGCGTGCTCCAGCCGGGTCATTCACGATTGACGCCCGCAAGGTATTATCCGGATGCAAATAAGCCCTGCGTACGCCCTCGTTCACCATGTCTTCCAGCGTCATGTTGCCTTCAAAACGGGCGTTCATGCCCACCTTGATAAAGGCCACCACAATGCCAGTATCCTGACACAAGGGCCGCTTGCCTTCGGCGCACATGCGCGAGTTGGTCAAAATCTGGGCAATCGCATCCTTGGCGGCCACAGACGCTTCACGTTCATAGGCCGCAGCCAGCGCCCGGATATAGTCTTCTGGGTGATAGTAAGAGATGTATTGCAGGGCATCAGCAATACTCTCGATAAAGTCTTGGGTCTTAATCAGGGCCATGGTGTGTTTCTTTCGGGCGGCGGGGCTCAGCGGGCGTTACTTTTCTGGTAAGCAATGGCGGGACTCACGTCCTTGCGCAGAATTTTACCATTTTTGGTCCGTGGAAACTCTTTGGCCAGGTAGACGGTTTTGGGCGCTTTATAAGCGGCCAGATGCTGTTTACCAAACGCCATCAACTCCTCCGGGGCGATCTCAGTCTCAGGCTTGGGAATGACATAAATCACCACCAGCAGCTTGTCTTTCTCGATCTCTTCGCCGACGGCAGCAC
>CAYTIV010000114.1:0-6792 GCA_964437895.1 uncultured Methylotenera sp. | reverse complement strand
AATGACAAATACACCATTGCCATGGCCCGCACCATGGTGCCAGACTCAGCGTCTGCGCAGTTCTTCATCAACGTCAAAGACAACAGCTTCTTGAACTACACAGCGCCTACCACACAAGGCTGGGGCTATTGCGTGTTCGGCAAAGTGGTTGAGGGCATGGACGTGATCGACAAGATCAAGGCCGTGAAAACGACCAGCCGCGCAGGTCACCAGGACGTGCCTGTGGACCCCGTCATTATTGAAAAAGCCGTGGTCGTCGCTGCGTGACCACCTGGATCATTTCAGACCTGCACCTCTGTGCGCAAAGGCCTGCGGTAACGCAGGCTTTTTTGCATTGGCTACGCACCGAGGTAGCGCACGCCGAAGCCCTCTATATTCTGGGTGATTTTTTTGAGGTCTGGGTGGGGGATGACGTCTTAGACGACCCACAGCAAGGGGCCGCGTTTGCGCCCATAGTGCAGGCGCTACAAACCCTCAGCCAACAGGGAGTGCGCCTGTATTTCATGCACGGCAACCGCGACTTCCTACTGGGTGAAGGGTTCGCCACCGCGGCGCACCTGCAACTGCTGCAAGACCCCTTTATGCTGCAACACGGCGGCCAACGCATTCTGCTGAGCCACGGTGATGCCCTGTGTACGGATGACGTGGCGTATCAGACGTTTCGCCACCAGGTGCGCAACCCGCAATGGCAACAAGGCTTTCTGGCACAGCCCTTATCGGCGAGACTGGCGTTTGCAGAACAGGCGCGCAAGCAAAGCACACATAACAAATCGTTGCATGCCCATGAGATGGACATTATGGATGTGAATACAGACGCGGTGGCTGATCTGTTTCGCGCCCACGATTATCCGGAGATTCTGCTACACGGCCACACGCACCGACCGGGCGTCCACGCACTGCACGTAGATGGCCACGCCTGCGAGCGCTGGGTGCTGGGCGACTGGCATGCCAGTGCGACTGTTGCCAAACACCAAGCTGGTACCTTGCAGCTGGTCACATTGGCCTTGACCTAAGCTCGCCCCTCGTTTGTAGTCATAAAAAAACAGCGCCTAAGCGCTGTTTTTTTATGACTTAAGGCTTATTTTCTAGCCTGCTGTCCGAATTCGTGCGGACGCACTTGCGCCGCCACTTTGTCCAGCACGCCGTTAATGTACTTATGCCCATCAATGCCGCCGTAAGCTTTAGCTAGCTCCACGCCTTCATTGATGGCAACTCGGTAAGGGATGCTGACATCAAACATCAACTCGTAGCCAGAGATGCGCAAGATGGCATGCTCAATCGGGCTCAGTTCATCGAGTTGACGGTCAATAAACTGGCTGATGGTGCGATCGACCTCTTCTGTATGATCGAGTACGCCGGTCAACAGTTGTTTGAAGTAGGTTTCATCGGCCTTCAAGTAGTCAGGGTCATCTAGGCTATCCAGGCGCAACTGCTTCACGTCACCCGCGTTCATGCGGTTACGATAAAGTGCCTTGAGGGCCAGTTCACGAGACTTGCGGCGGTTTTTACTGCCTTTGCTGCCTTTTGACGCACTTTTATCAGGGCTAGCTGAAGTGTTGTCCTGACTCATAATGCACTCACCAGATTAGCCATCTCGATGGCTACCTGCGCAGCTTCCGCGCCTTTGATCGCCATGCGGGCTTCAGCCTGCTCGTCGTTTTCGGTGGTGAGGATGGCGTTAGCGACTGGGATACCCGTATCGCGCTGCACTTCAGAGATGCCGCGTGCAGATTCATTC
This sequence comes from uncultured Methylotenera sp., assembly GCA_964437895.1. Taxonomy (GTDB): domain Bacteria; phylum Pseudomonadota; class Gammaproteobacteria; order Burkholderiales; family Methylophilaceae; genus Methylophilus. The sequence goes on along the minus strand of CAYTIV010000114.1, from coordinate 5,054 downwards.
GCAACCACTTCGAAATGGTAAGTTTCACCTCGGATGATGGCGCCCAGCGCGATCAGAGCGTCGTAGTTCTCGGTTAAGGCCATGTGTTGCAGAATAAATGGTGTTTCGAGTGCGCCCGGAACGGTGGCCAGCGTGATATCTTCACTGCTGACGCCCAGCTTGATCAGCTCCTGTTCGCACGCCTGCAGCAAGCCGGCACCGATGTTATCGTTGAAACGGGAGAGAACGATGCCGATTTTTTTACCGGCACCATTCAAATTTTGTTCAATTTTGTTCACGTAATCTGTCCGTAGGCTAAAACATAAAACGCTATTTTAACCTAAACGGCCAGCTTGCGGATTATGCGAACAGAGACCAGGCTTTTTGTACGGTCATCCAGATGCCGTAACTGATAGGAATCAGCACGGCCAACCAAGCCAGTTTCACCAGTATCGCAGGGGTTTTCTCATCATCACGCACCAGCGCAGCGGCCTGGCTGCCTGTGGCTTTGCCGCCTTGTTCTGCCGCCAGCTCACTGTCAGACATGAAGTATTTGTCTGCCACTGGCGTCACCAGCAGGTTGGCCACAAAGCCCACCCCTAGCAAAGCAGCCAAGGTCATAAAAATAGGCCCATAAATATCCGCATAAGGCACTTGTGCCTCCATGCGCACATCGTGCATGTAGTTGACGATGACCGGGCCCAAAATGCCTGCCGTCGACCAGGCAGTGAGCAGACGACCATGAATGGCGCCGACAAATTGCGTCCCAAACAGGTCAGCCAGATAGGCGGGAATCGTCGCAAAGCCGCCACCATACATCGAGGCAATGACACAGAACGCCAGCAAGAACAGCGCCAACTGGTGATGGTTGGCAGCATAGGTGCCGCACAGATACATCATGATGCCAAGCACAAAAAAGATGAAGTAGGTGGTTCTGCGCCCCAGTTTATCGGAGGAGGTGGCCCAGCCGATACGGCCAAAAATGTTAAATAGCGAGATCAGCCCGACAAAGCCAGCACCGACCGCTGCGGCCGCAGCGGTGAGTGACTCGTCCGCCTTGATTTCGGCAAAGCCGACGCCAGGCTGACCAATCAGCGCCCCGCCAAAGGTTTCCTGCAGCATGGGCGCCGCCGCACCGATAATGCCAATGGCGGCGGACACGTTCATGCATAGAATGAGCCACAACAGCCAAAACTGAGGCGTTTTGTGTGCGTTTTTGAGGTGTACATGGTGAGAAGCCACCAATCTGCTGTGCTGCACATCGGGCGGCGTCCAGCCGGCGGGTTTCCATTGCGCGGCTGGCACGCGATAGCCGAGCGAGCCCAAGGTCATAAAGACGGCATAAATCAGTGCCAGCACGACAAACGTTTGCCATACCCCCGGCTCAGCCGGTGTCGCAAACAGACTCATCAGTTTAGTCGCCAAGGGTGAGCCTATCATGGCGCCGCCCCCAAAGCCCATGATGGCAAGGCCGGTCGCCATGCCTCTGCGGTCTGGGAACCACTTGATCAGCGTGGAGACGGGTGAGATATAGCCAAGTCCCAGACCAATCCCGCCGATGACACCACTGCCCAGCCACATCATCCATAACTGGTGCTGATGCACCCCAAGTGCGGAGATCAGCAAACCACCACACCAGCACAACATGGCCACCAGACCCGCTTTGCGCGGACCTGCACGCTCCAGCCAGCCCCCCCAGACGGCGGCCGAACAACCCAGCAGCACGAAAAACAAGGTATACATCCAGCCGAGGTCAAACTGCGTCCAGTTGCAGTCGGTGGCGGTCAGCGCCTTGGCGGTGCCGGCCAGCTTATCTGCAAAGGTCGCAGCCCTGGCGGCACAAGCGGCCACAGGTTTACCATCGGCCCCGGTCAGCGCATTGCCCAGCGGTTTCCAAAACACACTGAAACCATAAGCCATACCGATAGAGAGATGTACGGCCAGTGCAGCAGGCGGCACCAACCAGCGATTGAATTGGCTGCCCGCCGTAATGTGTTCTTTTGAAAGCTTAATCAAGATGGAAACCCCTTTATTTTTGCGGTTACATCTTGTTACAAATTGGCCCAAAAGGCAATAACAGCAAATTTAAATTTATGTGATGCTGTCATTAAAATGTCATAATTCATTCATAAACTGGCGAGCATTCAATCAATACCTTGATCTCAATATTGTTAAAGGGAGTGCCATGGCAGCAGCGAATATTTTGGTGGTAGAAGACGAACCGGCAATTCAAGAATTGCTGGCGTTGAATATCAAACAGGCCGGCCATCACGCCATCCGCGCCACCAGTGTTGAACATGCCCAAATGTTGTTACGTGAAACCATGCCGGATCTGATTCTGCTGGACTGGATGCTGCCCGGTATGAGCGGCATCGAGTTTGCCCGCCGCCTCAAGTCCGACAGCCTGACCAAAGAAGTCCCCATCATCATGCTGACGGCACGTGGCGACGAGTTCGATAAAGTGCGTGGCCTGGAAGTCGGGGCGGATGATTACGTGACCAAGCCGTTTAGCCCTCGTGAGCTGAATGCGCGCATCAAGGCCGTGCTGCGCAGACGCGCACCGCAGATGACTGACGACCCGATCGAGATCGCCGGCTTGCATCTGGACCCCACCACGCATCGCGTGACGGGCCACAACGTGCACATCCCGCTGGGCCCTACCGAATTCAAGCTGCTGCACTTTTTCATGACTAACCCGGAGCGCGTCCATAGCCGCACCCAGTTGTTGGACAAAGTGTGGGGAGACCGCGTGTTTGTTGAAGACCGCACCGTCGATGTCCATATTCGCCGACTGCGTAATGCACTGGTCGCATCCAATCACCAAGAAATGATCCAGACCGTGCGTGGCTCTGGCTACCGCTTCTCCGTACACACCGACCCGGGCCAATAAGCCCACGAGTAGGCTGTACAGATTTTTTCAAGTCTGGCACAGCCCTACCCTATGCTGCGACACGGCTGTCGTGATACGCTTGCGCGTGTTGATTTTTCACGATCGAATCGCTCCATGAATTCAGTTTCTCCCCACAACGGCCAGGATGCGCTGTATCGCTGGCTGATGCGCTTTTTCTGGCTGGGTCTGGGCCTATGGGTAGCACTCACTTTCCGCCAGCACGGCATCAGCAATGATGAGTATGTTCAGCATACCTATGGGCAAATGCTGCTGGATTGGTATCAGTCCGGCTTTCGCGATGAAGACGCTTTCCACTACCGTAACCTCTATTTATATGGCGGCCTGTTCGACATCATCGCGGCTGCGCTAGACCCTTATATCCCGATCATGATTTGGGATATCCGCCATTTGCTGTCAGCCCTGTTTGGGCTGTTGGGCTTTTATGGTGTCTCCCGATTTGCGCAATTGCTGGGCGGGCCACGACTGGCTCTGTTGGCCATGAGTCTGTTATTTCTGACGGTCTCCTGGTCGGGCGCCATGTTCACACACACCAAAGATGTACCGTTTGCCACCTGCATGCTGTGGGCGCTGTACGCCACCGCACTGGTCGTCCGTGACATGGAACAGGTCAGCGGCAAAGTCATCGTACTGCTCGGTTTTGCCGTGGGTGGCGCACTCGGGCTGCGCGTGGGCGGTGCCTTTGCCGTGATTTATCTGATATTGCTGGTCGTCGGCCGCACTTGGCTGGCGCACCGTCAGGACGGTAGCCCGATCTGGTCCCGGCTGTTGCGCATGGTGGTGGTTTTGCTACCCGCAGCCGTGCTGGCGTTTGTGTTCATGGCCATGTGCTGGCCCTGGAGCGTGATTGCCGCGGATCACCTGCTGGAAGCGGCCAAATCGTTCTCGCACTTTGACTTCAACATGCAGACCATCGCCAACGGCGTGGTCTACAACATCAGCGACTTGCCGCGTACCTATCTGCTGCAATACCTGTCGGTCAAGCTCCCTGAAGCCGCCCTCCTCGGACTCCTGTCACTACCGCTGGTGTGTTGGGCAGGCCGCGCTCTATGCAAAGGTGCAGATCTGACGGCCCGTGCCGCCTTATATACACTGCTGACCGGCATTTTATTCCCACTGCTGTTTGTGCTGGAAGATAGACCAGCCCTGTATAACGGCGTGCGACACTTCACTTTTTTACTGCCCCTGCTGGCGATTTTTTCGGCCTGGGCCCTGATGGCCGTCTGGCAGACGCTGGCACAATGCCAGCGGCCTGCGGTGGCTGTGGCACGCGCAGCTTGGGCTGGCGTGATTGCCGGCCTCATGATGGTGAATCTGGCCGACATTGTTCAGCTGCACCCCTATCAGTATGTACGGCTGAATCGTCTGGCTGGCGATCCAGTACAAGCCCAATTCAAATGGGAAGGTGACTACTGGTCGAGCGCCTTGCGCGCTACTGCAGGTCAGCTGACACAGCTGCCACTGCCGGCACGCCAAGCGCCTTACTGGGTGGCGGCCTGCGTTGACACGCCGCAGATCGAACCTTATCTGGATGGCCGTTTCAGTGTGACCCGCCGCTGGGATGAAGCTGACTTTTTCCTCGCCACCACCAATATGCATTGCCATGAAGTCATGAAAGGCACCTTGGTCGGCGGTGTGCAGCGTCAGGGCATGTGGCTGGCGGTGGTCAAAGACCGCCGTGGCCTACAAGGCGCGGATAGATTATCCACGCCAGCCAAAAACTGATGGCAATCCGCTACAATAAGCAGAATTCATTTCAAATCTGACACCATGACGACCCTGGATCCGCAGCGCGCAGCATTACAGCCACACATCAGCGTGATGGTGCCTGCCTACAACGAAGAAAAAAACATCGCACAAACGCTGCAAAACATCCGCAGTGTATTGCAGCAGATGTCACCGCATTGGGATATCGTGGTGGTAGATGATGGCAGCCGTGACCGTACCTCACAGGTGGTGCATTCTCTGGTGGAGTCCTGCCATGTCACACTGGTGAGATTCTCTCGCAACTTTGGCAAAGAAAACGCCATCAGTGCCGGTTTGAGCTATGCCCGCGGCGACGTCGTCATTTGCATGGATGCCGATGGTCAACATGCGTCAGAACTGATGTTCACCATGCTGGAAAAATGGCGTGAAGGCTATGACATGGTCTATGCCGTGCGCCAAG
>CAYTIV010000113.1:0-6823 GCA_964437895.1 uncultured Methylotenera sp. | reverse complement strand
CACCGTAGGCAGTGCGGGTCGTATTCAGTACCCGGTCGTCCGCCTTCTTCATGTTCCACGCTCCGTCACCTCACTCGGGGCCTTGTTCTCCATCGCCTTGCCACCGACGTACCCGGCACCAGCAAGGGCTGACAGGCTAGTGCCGAACGCCACCAATGGCCCGGAGACATCCCAGCCGAAAAACACGGCAGCCACCAGCGCCAGCGTGCTAATGGACATTGAGAGCCCGGCTGCCAGCATGACGATTCGCTTGGTCGAGACGCGCCCGGACCGCCCGTCGCTCACGGCCTCTTGTAGCCAATTAGTCATTGTCTCCACCTCGCCAGAATCAGCAGCGCCAGTACCGCCGCGTAGATCACGCCGGCAACGCGCCATTCATCCACCAGGATCAGCGAATCGTAAGCCATGTCGCTTCATGCCTCCCAGCCGCGTCGTCGATCATTTCGATCAGATGATTTTTGACCACCGCGCAATCCCGCACACCGTGCTCGGTGCGCTCTCCGCCGATGCCAATGCAGCCGAGCAATTCGCCCGCGTCGTTCGCGCCATGAATGCGCACACCGGTAAATTGGGGAACATCGAGTATCTCGGGAAGCCGGCGCTTGAATCGGTAGGATAGCGACACGATGACGCGATACCGGCCACGTGGGATGGCCGTGATGCCATAGAGCTTGATGCCGCCGTTTTCCAGTTGCCGGTCGGTATCTTCAACGGTGTAGCCGAGAAAATCACCATCAGCCGACAACACCCCCAGCGTGTAGGACGGCGCCAGCACGTCGCGGTAGAGTTCCAGTTCCATCACCACGGCCTCCGCTCGAGGTTTTTGAACTCAGATTCCGTCGCCATGAAATGCGGGCACTCGCCGGAGAACTCCTCCTGCGGCCGGAAGTGCCTGATGTGCACTTCATCCCCCGGCACCCAGTTCTTCACTCGGCACTTGTCGCGCAACGGGCAGACGGTGGAGTCGCAGACGTAGACGGTCATGCGTCGGTCTCCGTCTGCGTGGTCCGGGTGATGTTGCCGTTCTGGTCGCGCGTGACGCTGCTGGTCGTAGCGCGGGTCGGCAGACTGGTGACGGCCATTCGCAGTTCTTCCGGCATATTGACGACGACCTCGACTTCCGGTGCGGCCTGCTCAGGCATGACGGCCTCGACGCGCACCTCGACATTCGGCGCCGGCTGCTCGGGCGTGGTGATCTCGTTGCGGATCTCGACCGGCGTCGGATTAGACGGCGGGACGGTGATCTCATTGCGCACTTCGGCCGGGGCGACATGGGTGTCGCCGGCGTGGTAGTGGATTTGCTGCGGCGCCGGCGCAGGAACTGCGGCGCGGGCCTCCAGCGACAGCACCTGGCGCGTCAACGCTTCGATCTGCTTGGCTGCCTCGGCCAGCGCCGGGTTGGGCGGCGGCGTTTCTGCGGGTGGTGCGGCCTTCAGGTCGTAGTCGATCAGGGTGAGCTTGTCGCGGGCGATGCGGGCCTCGAACGAGGCGATGCCGGATAGTACATCCTCGATATCGACACCGGCCTGGGCGGCGATCATTTGCGGGCTGGCGACACCGGACTTGACGGCCAGGCGGGCGGCTTCGATGTCCTTGACCGGATCAACCCATTGCCAGCGCCTTCCCTGCCATTCGTGCGCGGCGAACTTTTCGCGCTTTTCGATGGGCAGCGTGGCGCCATTGGCGAGCAGCACCTGGCCCATGGCCAGGGCGCGGCCGATCCAGTCGGCATAGACTGGCTCGCAGAAGGCGTCGATGAACCATTGCTGGATGCTGATCCACTGGTCGCGCTCCTCAAGCGTTCCTGCACGAATGCTGGAAAAATTGACGCCTTCCAGGTCGTTGGCGAGGCTGTGATAGGCCACGCCAAGACCTGACGAAATCCCCCGTAGACAGGCCTTGATGAACATGTCGTACATGGCGTGCGGGTAGTCTGGATTGAATGGGGTGAATTCCACCCCAGTGGGCAGCACGCCGAACTGGCCGGGGTCGGCTTCGGTGTAGGGCACGCCGTCGGCATCGGTGCCTTCGCCGAGCGGCGTTGGGTCGCCATCCGGTGTCGTGAAAAAGCCCATTTTGCTGGCGCCGACGCGGGCGGCGATGACGGCGGCCTCTTCGTAGCCGCCGAGGTTTTTCAGCCTGGTCATGGCGGCGTGCATCCAGGGCGCGCCGCGCAACTGTTCCGGGCGGTCGGGCATATAGATGTGCAGGATCTGGTCGGCCGGCACGCGGATATGCTCGCTGCGCGCCTCGCCTTGCGCGATGAACAGGTCGCCGGGGTGACTCGGGCGCAGCCAGTAGGCCAGCGGGCGGCCGAATTCGTTGATTTCGACGCCCATGCGGATCTCGTTCACGCCCTTCTCGGCGGCGCGGACCAGACGGGTATCGAGTCGATCGATGTCCAGCACTTGCAGGGCATAGCCGACGCCGTTGCCGGCGCTTTTGCCGATGATCTTGCGCACCAGCACTTCGCCATCGCGGGCGACGGCACGAATGACCATCATCTGCACATCACGCCAACTCAGGCGGCCGGTGACATCGCATGAGCCACGGGCGCCCCACTTGGCCCAGGCGGTTTCGATGGCGCCGTTGGCGCCTTCGTCCGGCTGGCCTGGCTTATCGTAGATTCGCGCCTGCAATATCACGCCGGTGCCGCCGACGACGTTGGCGCCGACCATGCCGAGGAAGCGGCGGCCGTAGTCATTGTTTGCGCACAAGTCGCGGCTGCGGGCGCGCAGTGTATCGAGGCCCCGAAACAGATCGACGTTTGCGCTGGTGTTGGTGGAATTCCAGCCGGCGGTTAGGCGGGTAAATGCCGAGGCTGCGAAGTCGCGCCGGGCGGGCCGGACAAAGCCGAGGCGGAGGGCCAGTGCGTCGATGATCTTGGCCATGCGGCCCCCTCTATGTGCCGCCGAAGCGGACCAGCAGCCGGCTGCGCGTGGGCAAACCGGACGCGGCGCGGGCGGCGTCGTCTTCTGCCCGGACTTCGCGGCGGTAGCGGTCGCGCAGGGCCAGCAGGTCGGTGATTGGGATGGACTTCAGGCGGCGGCCGGCGATCTCATATTCGGCCACGCCGATGTCGCGGCCCTCGATCCATGTTTCCAGTGCCGCCAGAGTGCGGCGGGCATGGCTGCGGGCGTCGCAGCCACTGACTGCGGCGGCCAGATCGGCGAGGATTTCGATGCTGCCGTCACCGACGGAATACGCCTCCGCGCCCAGCGTGACGCGGGCGGCATAGACATAGACACCAGGCGCCCATGCTGACGTGGTGGCCACTGGAACAGAGACAAGATGGTCATCACCCGAGGCGCCGGCATTGAATGTGATACGCGTGCCGGTCTTGACCAGCGCATACGACAAGACCCACCCAGCCGAGGCCGGATAATCGGCCAGCGTGATCTGCCAGGTGGCCAGATCGCCCGCGCGAAGTGTGGGTGGGACGGAAGTGGGAACGGGGTGCGCCATGCGTGCCCTCGGAAGTTCGGCACAGCATCGCGCTTTGGTGCGGACAATTTAAATGAAAAACGTCCGCAGACGGCCTACTTGCCGCGCAGCACCCGCCGCGCCTGGCGCTCGCTGATGCCCGCCAAGGCGGCGAGCTTGCGGGCGTCGTGCTGCGCCTGCTGGGCGATCTGCCGGGCGCGCTCGCGCGGGTAGGCCGCCACATAGACCTGCTCTCCGGCGAAGGTGGCACGAACGCGCATTTCGACGGTCTTGATCTGTTCCGGCGTGGGCGAAACACTGGTGACGCGGAAAAACTCCTTGGCCATTTCACGGATCATTTCGACAAACCTCCCTTCGGTCATTTCCAACCCTTCACAAAATTGCGCGCCGGGGCGCGCTTGGGCACGGGCGCTGCCACGGCAACCGCCTTGACGGCCTCGATGCGCTTGGCCCGCAGCGCCGGGTCAAGCTTGGACAGGCGGAAGCCTGCCAGGGCGTATTTCCAGCAGTCGAAGGCCTCGTTCCGCACGCGGGTCTGTTTCCATTCGCGCACCAGTCGGCCGCGCACGGTCTTTTCCTCCAGCCGGTTGCTGGTGAGCTGGGCGAAATACTCATCATCGAAGGCCGGCTCGCCATCCGGGTAATGCACGTAGCCGGCGCCGGGCTTGTCGAGTTTGAGGCGCTGGGTGACCAGGGCTTTGGCGGCTTCGTCGGAGACCAGGAAGGGAGAAAAGCCTTTTTTCCGGCGCTTGCGCAGGCGCCGCTTGCGGTCGTCGTCGGATTCGACCAGGGTCTTGCCGCGCCCTTCGATGCCCTTGCAAACATACAGCCAGGGCCGGCGGGCGGCGAATGCCACGGCCTGGTCGGTGTTGTAGCCGCTGTCGATGCCGCCGCAGTCCGGGCTGAGTGCGTCGATCTCCTGCGCCAGTTCGTGCCACGGCTCGGCACCGGCGGTGTCACCGGCGACGATGATGTGATCGACGGCCCACATTTCCTCGCCCGAGCCGACGTCGAATACCGACAGTTCGATGCGGTCTTTTTGTACGTCGATGCCGATGGTGCGCACCAGGCCGGGCACCGGCTCGGCGTAGCGCTCCAGGCGCGTCATCAGCGACAAGGGATCGACTTCCTCGCCGCGCTCTTCCCACGGCTCGCCGAGGTTGGTGTTGATCCAGGCGCGCAGGGTAGCGGTGTTGTTCTGCGCGCCGAGCCAGCCGCGCACCAGATCGGCCCAGCTCGGGCCGAGGCCGATCGGCGCGTAGAGCGCGCTGATGTGGTAGCCGCGCACAGCCCGCTCTGGATGCGTGGCCACCCACACGCCGCCAGCCAGCATCGCCGGCTTGTGGTGTTCGTAGATTTCCGCGCCGCACTCGCGGCAGACGTAGCGCACATTGCCGACCGAGCCATCGGCCAGCACCGACCACTTGATGCCGTGCGGAAGATCCGGCCCGCCCCACTCCAGTGCCTGCATTTCGCCGCAGTGCGGGCACGGCACCCGGTAGCGGCGCTGGTCGCTGCGTTCCCATTGGCGATGGATCAGGCCGCCCTTGACCGTCGGTGTGCTGATGTAGGAGCGCACCGCCCGCGGGAATGCCTTGGTGCGCCCTTCGGCCAGGGTGATGACGTCGCCCTCCTCGCCGATCTCTTCCGGGAAGCGGTCCAGGTCGTCGAGCATGATGATGCGCACCGACTTCTGAGCGTAGCTGTTGGCCGAATTCCCACCGGCCAGGAACAGCACGCCACCGGGAAAGTCGATCAGATCCTGCCGGTTCGCCGCATCGCGGGCGCGCACCCCGCCCAGCAGGTCGCGGATGACCGGTGTTTCCTGCAGCAGCGGATTCAACTTCTGCACCTTCCAGGTGTCGCGCGTTTCCAGCGTCGGCATCATCACCATCGCCGGGCACGGCGCGTGATCCATGGTGTAGCCGAGCACATTGACCACCGCCTCGGTGACGCCAACCTGCGACGACTTCATCACCACCACGTCGCGCACCCGCGAGCGCTCCGAGAAGCAATCCATGATCTCGCCCAGGATCGGATTGCGCGACGTCCGCCAGCGGCCCCGCTCGGAGGACTGCTTGCCCGACATGATGCGGTGATCGTCGGCCCACTGCGACACCGAGATCGCCCGGCGCGGCGCCACAGCGCGGCGCAGGGTGGCGAGGCAGTGGGATAGGAGGACCATTCCCCGCACTATTCCGTGCGCGTGTCTTCCAGCACGGCCGCGCCTACCATGCCCACCAGCATGGACATTTTGGCCAGGCTGTCCGCGTTGGCGCGGCGCTGCTCGTCGGTCAGTTCGGATAACCGAACATTTCTAGCCACCCGTACCATGCGCTTCAACTTGAGCATGGCCGCCCGCGAGTAATCGGAATAGGCCATTTCTGTCTGCGCTTGCGGCGGGACAATCTCATATCCCCCTTCCGCCGCACGCAGCCAAATCTGATGGGTTGTCAGCAGTTCATCGCGGAGCTTCTCGAAGCGTTGCAGCCATTTCAGGCTGCGCTGCTGGAATCCGGCCATATCACGCGCCGGCGGAAGGTCAAGAAGCTCTTCGAGCCAGCCGCGCGGGATCACATCGCCAGGCTTTGGTTCGAGCGCGATGATTTGCTGCATGGCATAACGCCATTCCGGGTGCAGGATCGGCGTCGTTTCCATCACGCACCCCCGATCTCAACAACAAAACGACCGAAGCGCGGCCGGAAATCACCTAGCCCGATCAACTTACCGGCGTTTTCGACGATTTGCTTTACTTCGTTCAGGTTGATCTGATCGGTATCGACCGCCAGTGTGCATTCGGCCGACCAGTCGTCGAACCGGGGCCGAAAGCGCGTCAGCCTTGCCATGCTCACGCGCACGCTACGCGCATCGATGAAGCGGGGATCGTCCGCCAGACCTTCAGCCGTTCGCGGGCCGTCGTAGCGAAGTGAAACCTTATCCTCCAGCACCATCATGGCGCGCTTGACCGTCTTGCCGAGCTTGTTCATCTTCGCCGCCTCGACCAGGCAGCTATCGATATTCATTCCAGGGATATACGGGCCATCTTTGTCGATATACAGCGACCCGATGAACTCGGAACGCGCAATTGCCGCGTGGTCTTCGTCCGTCTTCTTGCGCTTGCTGGTCAGCTCTTTGTGCGCCTTGGTCGACGGATTAAGCGGATTGGCGAACCTATCCGAGTGCATCAACATCGGCGACGTTCCCTTGATCTTCAGTTTCAGCATTTCCATTTTTCTTTCCTTTCACGCATCGCGTTAATTGACGACATGAGCGCTTTGCAACCCATGCCAGTTGGTGAAACTCCATGCCCTACCTTGCCTTGCCTTGCCGAGCCGAGCCGAGCACTGCCTTGCCTAGCCATGCCCAGCCGGCGCCCTAG
>CAYTIV010000112.1:0-6865 GCA_964437895.1 uncultured Methylotenera sp. | reverse complement strand
GAGCACTTCGTTGGCCGGGTCTTTGACTGCGCGCTCTTGCATGGTTTGGATGTATCTGCAGAACGTGAGCAGGTCATCCAGTTGCTTGGCGCCGATGTCCCGCTGGAAGCCGCCTTCAAACGCAGCCGCAAACAACGACATTTTGTGCTCGCTGGCGTACTCACCCAGCCGCTCTAATGTGGTGTTGCCTATGCCTTTTTTGGGCGTGGTGGCAGCACGGATAAAAGCTGGATCATCGTCTTCGTTGGCAATCAGGCGCAGGTAGCTAATGATGTCCTTGATTTCTGCCTTGTCAAAAAAGGACTGTCCGCCCGAAATCGTGTAAGGAATCTTATGGTTGCGCAGAAACTGTTCCATGATGCGCGCTTGGTGATTGCTACGATAGAGAATCGCGTAATCGCGGTAAGTGGTGCGGTGCTCAAATTTGTGTGCCTGCAGCTTCATGACCACCGTTTCGGCCTCGTGCTCCTCACTTTGCGTGGCGGTGACGTGAATCTGATCGCCTGTGCCGTGCTCACTCCACAGCTTTTTTTCAAACAGCTTAGGGTTATTGGCAATCACATGGTTGGCGGCGCGCAAAATACGCACGGTGGAGCGGTAGTTCTGCTCTAGTTTGATGACTTTGAGTTTAGAGAAGTCTGTGGTGAGCTGGCGCAGGTTTTCTACATCGGCGCCGCGCCAGCCGTAAATGGCTTGGTCGTCATCGCCAACGGCGGTGAACTGGCCTCGCACCCCAGTCAGTTGCTTGATCAGTTTGTACTGACAGGCATTGGTATCCTGATATTCATCGATCAACAGATATTGCAGTTTGCGTTGCCATTTATCCAATGTTTCGCTGTGTTGATCAAATAGCTCGACGGGGATTTTGATCAGGTCGTCAAAGTCTACCGCCTGATAGGCACGTAGCGTTTGTTGATAAAGCTGATACACCCGGGCGGCGGCATGCGATAGTTCTTCATCGGCCTGTGCCTTGGCCTGATCTGGATTCACAAAGGCGTTTTTCCAGCTGGAGATCTGCCATTGTGTTTTACGCAGCAACTGTTTGTCTGTGGTGGCCAGCAGGTCACTGAGTATCTTGAAGCTGTCTGAAGCGTCGAGAATGGAGAACTGTGGTTTGTAGCCGAGCAGGGCGGCCTCTTGTCGCAGCATCTGCAAGCCGAGGGAGTGAAAGGTCGTGACGGTAAGGCCTTTGCCTGCTTTGCCTTCTAGCAAAGAAGATACGCGTTCTTGCATTTCGCGCGCCGCTTTATTGGTAAACGTAATGGCTGCAATCTGGCTGGCTTTATAGTTAGCCTGATTGATGAGGTAGGCAATTTTTTGCGTGATGACCCGTGTTTTGCCACTGCCAGCGCCGGCCAAGACCAGTAAAGGACCGTCCAGGTAATGAATGGCTTCGCGCTGCGGTGGGTTCAGGAGATGCTGCATGGGACTTCTGATTATGTGGTAAACAACGAAAAAGAGAGGTTTATTAGCCTGTATGGACTATTTAACCCCTTCATTTATATGGGTATAGTCGCGGAACCAATGTAATATGTTTTTCAGGTAAACAAAACTTTGTCCGCCCCTGTGTTTGATCTCAACAGTGTCATTCTATCATCAATTGGACTTACCTTAACTCAGGTGCTGGTCTTGATGGTGTTTGGCGTACATCATCAGCGCGACCCCATCACGCATTGGGTGCGCGGCCTGTTGATTTTCGGCTTTGGGCTGGCCGTTTACTTTGTGCCACAAACCACCTTTATTCATGGCCCGCAAAGTTTTTACGCGGCGGCCTCCATTACCATCATCTCTCTTGGCGTCAGCGTGTTTGTCAACGGCATACGCATGCTGCGTGGTTATCGCGTCTATCGCTATCGCTCATTGCTGGTGATTACCACCTTGCTGGCATGCAATGCCGTGATGCTCAATATGCACAGCAGCGATCGATGGATACTACTATCCAATTTGATTGTGCTGATGTGGGTGTTTAGCTACGGCAGTCGTAGTTTGGTCGGGCACGGCAAAGACTTTGTGGCACAAGTGTATTGGCTGACTTGCAGCCTATTTGGCGCCATCGGCCTGATGTTGGCTTTTCTTGCGCTCAAAGTGTTACTTGCGGATGAGCGCAGCTTGCAGTCTTTTGCCCATTGGCCGATACATGCTTATATAACGGCAGCCATTATGTTGGTCATGACGGCTGTCACCAGCTTGCTGTTGCTGGTGATGCATGTGCGTGCCCAAGCCAGCCTGCAGGCGATTGCCACCATGGACGGTCTCACCGCGGTATTGAATCGTCGCGGCCTGCAAGAGGCGGCGCTGCGCATGCAGGCAACTTCGCAACGTATCCGTCTGCCAATGGGGATGCTGATTGTGGATTTGGATTATTTCAAGAAGGTCAATGACGTCTATGGCCACTTGGTCGGTGACGTCGTACTCAAGGCGTGTGCCGCAACCATCCGTGCTGCCTTGCGCGGGGGCGACGTCATTGGGCGTTATGGTGGTGAGGAGTTTTGTATCTTGATGCCAAATACAGGTGAGCAAGAGGCGATGATTCTGGCCGAGCGTATCCGTCGCATTATTGAGGTCACGCCTGTCAGCATTGCTGGTGTCGAGAGCATGAATCGAGATACGCAGGCGATCAAGTGTACGGTCAGTGTGGGGGCGGTGAGTTCTGAAACCGTGGGCTATGCGCTGGAGGGCATGTTTGCTGCTGCCGACCAGAACTTGTACAAAGCGAAGCAGAATGGGCGTAACCGTATTGCCAGCAACATCGACCAACTGTTAGATAAGCCTGTGACCGAGGCCAAACCGGCAAAACGTAACGCGAGTCTGATCGCCTGATGACCGCCTAGGCTTATTCGGCGTCGGCCTCTGGTTGCGCTTGTTCTTTGGCTTGCGCTGCTTTAAGGGCGGCTTGCTCAGCTGCAAGGGCAATCATGGCTGTGCGGCTTTGTGGTGACTCTAGGCTGACACGTCCAATCGCGCCACTGCGATAGTCCGTCAACAGCGCCATCGCTGTGCGCTCCATATCCCATTCACCATCATTTCGTTTATAGCTGCGACGTTTGGCAATAGCCAACAGCAAATCTACACCATCGATCGTCGTGACATCCAGTTTCATCACATCGAGTTTGTAACGGGTGTTCATCAGGGCGGGGTAGAGTTTCAGTAGCTGATTGCCGAGGAATTCGGCCACGTCTTCATCAATCACGGCATTGCGACCAATGGCGTGACTC
Source organism: uncultured Methylotenera sp. (assembly GCA_964437895.1). Taxonomy (GTDB): domain Bacteria; phylum Pseudomonadota; class Gammaproteobacteria; order Burkholderiales; family Methylophilaceae; genus Methylophilus. The sequence continues at coordinate 3,650 of CAYTIV010000112.1, read as the reverse complement.
GCCGCCAACATATAGCCATCCGATTCGTGTTCAATTTTTGGCCACATCATGCCTGGTGTGTCTGTAATGTTTTGGCTGTCATTCAGGTCAAAACGCTGCTGGCTTTTGGTGACTGCCGGTTCGTCGCCCACTTTGGCGGCGCGGCGATTGAGCAGGGCATTCATCAAGGTGGATTTGCCTACGTTGGGAATCCCCATAATCATCATGCGCAAAGGTTTTAGCGGGGTGCCTCGGTGCGGGGCTAGCTGACGACACAGGCCTGGGATTTTTTTGGCATCGCCCGGTTTTTTGCAGGAGAGGGCGACAGCCTTGGTATTGGGTTGTTTGTTAAAGTAGTTCAGCCAGGCTTGCGTGACTTGAGGGTCGGCAAGATCCGCCTTGTTGAGGATTTTAAGATTGGGCCGCTGTCTGAACAAGCGCATCTCTTCAATCATGGGGTTGTGACTGGCGGCAGGCACGCGTGCATCCAGCACTTCAATGACCACATCAATGTTTTCAAGCGTTTCTTCAGCCTTTTTTCGGGCTGAGGTCATGTGTCCCGGAAACCATTGTATTGCCATCATTACTCCATGTTTATGCTCTGCACGCCTTACCCGCAGACTGGTCTGCCGGTCATCAAGTGTGATGACTCGCGTATATATCTGTATATTTTAACATTCAAGCCCGATGTGCAGGGAATTTAGGCTCACTTCCAGCTGTAGCCTATGGTGAACAGGGCGCGGGTATCGCCTTTGACTCTGTCATCCGCCGGCCGGCTGTCATAGTTGAAGTCGAGTTGCGTCGTGGCATTCAGACCGAGAATAAATGGAAAACGCAGGCCAGTCTGGCTATAGAGTAACCATTGCGAAGGGGCTCTTGGCGTGAATAACACATCGTGTCGATGAAAGGCTTGCACAAACGAGTCAAACAAATACTGGTTATAGTTGACCGCCCAGTGCAGCCCGGCCCGGCTGTCGTCTTCATCCACGTAGTAATCCTGATAGACCCAAGATAAACCACCCTCTACAGACAGGTTGAGTTTCTCACTTTCGGCGATCTGATAACCGCTACCCACGCCGAGATTGTTGCGCACTCGGATGTCGCGGAATCTATCGTTCTCAAATGTGTTTTTGACATAGGCATACCATTTTTTGCTGAAAAAATGGTCAAACTGCCCACGCACACGGGTGTTGTTCTGCGTTTCTTCACCGCTTTCTTGAGACCAATAAGAGTAACCTTGCACGGTATACCGATTATTCAGGCCGCGCAGCACGGATTCGCCGTTGGTTTGTAGATGTTTGTTATCGCTATTACCACTGTTAAACGTGGCGCCTAGGTTGAGATTGCCGGTCCATACATAGCCTTCGCCAATCAGATCGCGGCTGGGGTTGATGTAATGGATCTCATCAAGCTCGGTATCTACCAGCGGTGTATTGGTATCCTTATCCAGAATCACCTGTCCCTGCTCGGTATGCAACAACCGGCCATTCACTAGGCTACCATCTGAGAGCATCATCAAAATCGGCTTGTCAGCATCGATACTGTGGATATCGTTCCAGTTGACCTTGATTTCACCCGCATAACTGGTTTTGATACTGAGTTTGTTGGTGACTTTGACGCCCAGTGTACCGGTCAGTTTATCTCCATTTTTTAGCCAGATGGTATCTGCGTGTGCCGCATGCATGGCTGCGACCATTAAACCAAGCAGGCAATAGGTCACCATGCCTGTAAGACGCTGGAGATGGATGCGGAAAGTCATAGGGGCTCCCTGAGTACAATTGAACAACAGCGCTGTCTGGCAGCGTATTGAAGATCACTGGATAGATGCTGGGTGACGGGTGTGAAATTTCGCCATGTTTCAATGCAGAGCCCAAATCCGTCTGTGAGTTCCCGGCATCGAAAGCGTCCGCATTGCTGTTAAACTACCATTTTGGTATTTTAAAGCAGTCACATCCATGGTCAAACCACAATCGGCGCCTCCAGTTTTACCGCCTGAGGTCAAACCCGGTCAATCCCTGCCGCTGTTACAAGCCCTGCACATTTTGACCCGCGAGGGTAAACTCAATCAGGACAGTCGTCGCAAGCTCAAGCAGGTCTATCATCTGGTCAATTTTATTGAGCCATTGCTGCATAGCGTGATGGAAAAACAATCCGCCCCTGTGCTGGTTGATCATGGTGCCGGCAAGTCTTATCTAGGCTTTATTTTGTATGACCTGCTGCTCAAGCAGCATGCAGAGGGCCAGGTCATTGGTATCGAAAGCCGGGGTGAGTTGATCGAAAAGTCTCGCCAGTTGGCCGAAGACTGTGCGTTTGATCGCATGCAATTTGAGCATTTGACGGTGGCCGAGGCCATGCAATCCGCACAATTGCCCGCCAGTGTTGATATTGTGACGGCCTTACATGCCTGTAATACCGCCACCGATGATGCGATTGCCTTTGGCTTGCAAAAGCAAGCGCAGTATATGGTGTTAGTGCCGTGTTGCCAGGCCGAAGTGGCTGAGGTGTTGCGTCAACACAAGGCGGAGGCGCTAGCCAGTACGTTTTTGAGTGAGCTCTGGCGTCATCCTATCCATACGCGTGAGTTTGGCAGTCAGGTCACTAATGTCTTGCGCTGTCTTGCGCTTGAAGCGCATGGCTACCAGGTGACGGTGACCGAACTGGTCGGCTGGGAGCATTCGATGAAAAATGAGTTAATCATTGCCAAGTTTACCGGCCAACGCAAGCGGAGTGCTCGTGAGCGCGGGTTGCAATTGCTAGAGCAATTACACTTAACCTCGCTGGCGCCCCGCTTTAACTTTTAACTGTGTAGTCTTCAAAGACATCAGGCCGCTATCTGCGGCCTTTCATCTTTTTTCGCCATAAAAAAACCTCTGACACTGGGAGAGCATCAGAGGTAAATGGAGCTAATATACTGCCCCAGGGAAGAGACTGTATGAAACTGGGATTAGAAGCGTTTGCCTACGCCCAAGCTGAGCACCCATGGGTTGATATCCAAAGAGTCGATTTTTGTCCAGTGGCCAGTGATCGCACTTTTTAGCTCAACATCGGTGTCGATCCACACGCGTTTAACATCAGCGTTAAGCAACCAGCCATCTTTTAAGTTAATGTCGAAACCGGCTTGAAGGGCAGGGCCAAAGCTACTGCGGTCAATTTTGATTTTTTCACCATTAATCGCACCAGCAGAGCCTCTCAGGTATCTGTCCAGCATGAATGTAGCATTCACACCAGCACCCACGTATGGGTCAAAGGTCGCATCTGGATTAAAGTGCCATTGCACAGTTAAGGTTGGGGGCAACAGGTCTACTTCGCCCAGCTTTTGGTTGCCGACGGTACCCGCGCTGTCACCGCTGATTTTGACATCATGTTTGGTACCCAATGCCAAAATCAATTCTGTGGCAATATTTTTGGTCCAGTAGTAGCTGATATCCAACTCAGGAATGGTGTTGCTGTCTACTTTCAATTCTGAACTTGGAGTCATCACGTTAGCGACATTTTTGTTAACATACTTACCCAAGTCGCTGCTCTCGTTAGGGCTCACGTTCGTCGCGCGCAGGCGCACAACCCAGTCACCTTGCTCAGCGTGGGCATTGATTGCAGGCAACAAAGCGGCCAACATTAAACTGATTGCGGTTTTTTTCATTATGTTCACTCCATTAGGTGCATTGAATTTG
>CAYTIV010000111.1:0-6966 GCA_964437895.1 uncultured Methylotenera sp. | reverse complement strand
ATGGGTCTTCCAAATGACGGCCTTCGTAAGAGATATGCAACAAGTTGGCATCCATAGAGTATGGGCTACCGCCTTGTTTATGCTTCATGTCGACCGGAATGCCATGCTGCTCAGCGTAAGCCAGCAATTTTTCACGTGACAGCAGATCCCACTCACGCCATGGCGCGATGATTTGAATGTTGGGGTTCAAAGCAAAAGCCCCCAATTCAAAACGCACTTGGTCATTACCTTTGCCGGTCGCACCATGAGAAATGGCATCCGCCTTGGTTTCTCTGGCGATCTCAATCAAACGCTTCGCAATCAGCGGACGGGCAATAGAGGTGCCCAGCAGGTATTCACCTTCATAGACGGTATTGGCACGGAACATCGGGAACACGAAATCACGCACAAACTCTTCACGCAGGTCATCAATGTAAATTTCACTGACGCCAAACATTTTGGCTTTTTCACGTGCCGGCTCTAACTCTTCACCCTGACCCAAGTCGGCGGTAAAAGTCACCACTTCACACTGGTAGGTGTCCTGCAACCATTTCAGAATCACGGAGGTATCCAGACCACCGGAATAAGCCAACACTGCTTTTTTAATATCGCTCATCTAAATTATCCCAAACTGAATTCATGTGTCCTGTGAGATCAGGCCACTTTTCCTAATAACAAATATTCCATCAATGCTTTTTGCGTATGCAAACGGTTCTCGGCTTCATCCCAAACCACACTCTGCTTACCATCAATCACGTCGGCCGCCACTTCTTCACCACGGTGTGCAGGCAGGCAGTGCATGAATACCGCATCCGCCCTCGCCACTTTCATCATGTCGGCATCCACCTGCCAATCCGCAAAGTCTTTGCGGCGCTCTTCGTTTTCAGCCTCAAAGCCCATAGAGGTCCAAACATCAGTCGTGACCAGATCCGCGCCACGCGCCGCTTCCATCGGATCAGCAAAAGACTCAAAGTGATCAGTCCCATATAAATTGGCACGCTCTGGCTCGACCTCATAGCCCGGTGGCGTTGACACATGCACGTTAAAGTCCAGCACCTCTGCGGCTTGCAGCCAGGTATTGCAGACGTTGTTACTGTCACCGATCCAAGCCACGGTTTTACCCTGAATTGAGCCACGGTGCTCAATAAACGTAAAGATATCGGCCAAAATCTGGCATGGGTGATATTCGTTAGTCAGGCCATTCACGACGGGCACTCTGGAATTCTGGGCAAAGCGCTCAATAATGCTTTGCTCGAAGGTACGGATCATGACGATGTCACTCATACGTGAAATCACCTGTGCGGCATCCTCGACCGGCTCACCGCGACCGAGTTGAGAGTCGCGGGTGTTCAGGTAGATGGCGGAACCACCCAGCTGCTGCATACCCGCTTCAAACGACAAACGCGTACGCGTACTGGCCTTTTCAAAGATCATGACCAAGGTACGGTCTACCAGTGGCCAGTACTGTTTGTAGTCTTTAAACTGCGATTTAATCCATTTGGCACGGGCGAAGATATGCTCGATCTCGTCACGGGTCAGGTCATTAAATTGCAAAAAGTGTTTGATACTCATAATGTGTTGGGTGCCTAGCTTATCAGGCACTTGCCTTTAAAAAATTCAAGATCAGTGGCGACAATCTGCGCACCAGTTCATCTGCTTCCTGCTTGTTCATTACCAAGGATGGCAATAAACGAATCACTTTTTCAGAAGTGACGTTAATCAACAGTTTGGCCGCCAGCGCCTGCTTAACCAGATCGGCACAAGGTTTATCCAGCTCAATCCCGATCATCATCCCGGCGTTGCGAATATTGACGACGCCTGCTTGGCCTTGCAATGCGAGGCTAAATTGCTCACGAATGTAGTCACCCACCGTTACGGCATTTTCACGCAGGTTTTCCTCGGTGATGATTTGCAATGTGGCCAGACCGGCAGCCGTGGCCAGGGGGTTACCACCAAAGGTAGAGCCGTGTTTGCCAGGCGTAAAGGTTTCCGCCGCAACACCACGTGCCACGCAGGCGCCAATCGGCACACCTGAACCCAAGCCTTTGGCCAGCGTCATCACATCGGGCATGATGCCACTATGCTGAAAAGCAAACCAAGTACCCGTTCTGGCGATGCCAGACTGTACTTCATCCAGCATCAACAGCCAGCCATGCGCATCACACAGCTCACGCAAGCCCTGCAAATAGGCTTTTAGGCTGGTAGGAATATGCACCCCGCCCTCGCCTTGCACTGGCTCAACCAGTATCGCCACGACATTGTTTTTGCGCGCTGCGATGGCTTTTACCGCTTCCAAATCGTCAAAAGGCACACGCACAAAGCCACTGACCAACGGCTCAAAGCCAGCCTGCACCTTGCGATTACCAGTGGCAGAGAGCGTAGCCATGGTTCTGCCATGAAAACTCTGGTCCATCACGATAATTTCCGGATGATCAACACCCTTGTTATGGCCATACAACCGCGCCAGCTTGATGGCAGCCTCGTTGGCCTCACAGCCTGAGTTGCAGAAAAACACACGATCCATGCCAGACAGGGCCGCTAATTGGTCCGCCAGCGCAGATTGCTCTGCAATCTGATAAATGTTGGAAACATGAATCAGTTTGGCAATCTGCGTATTCAAGGCAGCGACAAACTTAGGGTGGGCGTGACCGAGGCCATTGACCGCAACGCCTGACAACGCATCCAGATATCGATCACCGGCAGTGTCTGTCAGCCAGACGCCCTCGCCTTTGACAAACGTCACAGGCTGTCTACCATAGGTGTTCATTAAGTGTTCCGAATGCATTTCAAACCCTTTTTTAAAAAACAAAAACGGCGGCTTAAGCCGCCGTAAACGCCTTAAACCGCTTAAAAACCTAATACTGCTCGATGACTTAAACCGTTGGCCATAAAAAACAACATGGGCAACGACAACATCAGATTGGTGCGTGATGCCAGCATAGCGACGCGACGCGCATTTGTCTTGGCTTCATCATCGGCATCCACCAGCCCGAGGATCTTTTTCTGGTTGGGCCAAATCAACACCCAAACATTAAATAACATGATCGTCCCCAGCCAGGCACCGACACCAATCAGCTCAAAACCGTTGCGGATGGCAAACGCATCACTGAAGTGCGGCCCAAGCAAGGCGGCACCTGCCAGCCAGGTGACCACCGCAGACCAGCGGAACCACCACAGGGCTCGCGGGGCGACATGCTTGTTAATGCCGGCCGCGGATCCATCCGCGACAGCCGCTTTTAAAGCAGCCATTTGCACCAAGTTAAAGTAATACAGCAAACCCACCCAAGTGATGCCTGCCAGAAAGTGGATCCATCTTGCCAATGCAGGAAGCAATTCCATAAGTTAAGCTCCTGCGACAATAAAATTCTTGAGAAAAAACACCAGAGCCAGGGTCAACAACACCCCAGAAATGACGGCACCTGCAACAGTTTCCAGCGGATTTTTCATACACACCCCTATCGATTGTTGTGAGTGATCCCCGGCGAGATTTCAGGTCAACCTGAAGTAGTCACCATAACCTCAAGTCAGGGCTCATTTTTTTCTTGTTTAAAACCATTTACAACAAGTAGCTAAGCTTACCTGAAAAGCCGTGTACTGACAAGTTTGCGCAGCGACACGCCAGCCAAAAAACAGCGCACGATACGCCTCAAATGCAGCGTGATTTTCGATTTATATTATAATGCGCGGCGGCATTATGATTGTGCGTTTGACATCCAGACGCCTCAACACGGGGGAATCACATACCATGGCAACAACTGATCTCGATGTATTGCTGGTCGGTGGCGGCATTATGAGCGCTACGCTGGCAGTTCTGCTACATCGGCTCGACCCAACTCTGCATGTGTGCATGGTCGAGCAACTCGAGGATGTGGCTCTGGAAAGCTCCGATGCGTTGAACAATGCAGGCACGGGGCATGCCGGTTATTGTGAACTGAATTACACGCCAAAAACCTCCCATGGTGAGGTTCAAATTCGCCGCGCACTCGAGATCAACGCTGCTTTTGAAACATCTTTACAATGCTGGTCCACGCTCGTTAAAGAAGGCGTGCTCAACGCAGGCGACTTTATACAACGCGTGCCACACTTGAGTGCGGTCTGGGGCGCACAAGACGGCGCCTTTCTACGCAAACGCTTTGAGTTATTACAAGCGCACCCGCTATTTGCAGAAATGCAATGGAGTCATGATCAGGACACTCTGAGCGAGTGGATGCCCTTGATGATGGCAGGTCGCAGCAACACAGCGCACATGAGTGCAACGCGGGTCGCACATGGCTCAGATGTGAACTTTGGCGCACTGACCAGGCAGTTGGTGGCTTACCTGAAGAAACAACCCAATTTCACCTTGTTGACGCAAACCCGTGTCAGCAAACTTACGCAACACGCTCAACGTGGCAGCCACGTCTGGCAGGCAAAAACACAAAACCTCAGCACGGGCCACAAGCAGACTTATCGCGCCAAATTCGTTTTTCTGGGCGCAGGTGGCGGCGCCTTGCCTTTATTGCAGCAATCGGGCATCCCTGAGGCACACGGTTACGGTGGCTTCCCCGTCAGTGGTCAATGGCTGATCTGCAATAATCCAAAACTGATCAAGACGCATCATGCTAAGGTCTACAGCCAAGCAGCTGTCGGCGCCCCACCGATGTCAGTACCGCATCTGGATACGCGTCTGATTGGCGGCAAACCTGCCTTGCTGTTTGGCCCTTACGCTGGATTTACTACACGGTTTTTAAAACAGGGCTCCCGTTTTGACCTAGCCAAATCGGTCAAACTTAAGAACATCAAAAGCCTACTGGGTGCAGGCCGCCATAATATGGACCTGACCAAATACTTGATTAAGGAAGTGTTCCAAGACCACGAGCAACGCATGGAGGCCTTGCGCGTGTTTTTACCCGAAGCCAATGGCGACGACTGGAACTTGGCTCACGCCGGCCAACGTGTACAAATCATCAAACGTTGCCATCAACATTGGGGAAAGTTGGAGTTTGGGACGGAAATCGTTGCCAGCGCAGACGGCAGCCTCGCAGCCTTGCTTGGCGCCTCGCCTGGCGCTTCTGTAAGCGTCAAAGCCATGCTGGATGTATTACATCGTTGCTTTGGGCAGCGAATGCAATCTCAAAGCTGGCAGGATACCCTCAAGGCACTGATTCCCTCTTACGGCGAATCACTGATTGATGATGCCGCCCTGCTCAGCCGTGTTCGCAGCGACACCTTGTCAACACTTAAACTAGGCTAAACTTGCACACACACGTTTAAGCTGTGTGAATTTCATACGCCACGCCGTGGTCTAGATTGACTGAATGTGAAAGAAAGCGATTCATCCATGAATTTTCAACTTCCAGCCACGACCAGACTGCCTGTATGGTGTGCCGGGCTGCTGTCTTTATGCTTAATGGGTTGCCAAGCTGCGGACGCCCCCCACACGCAAGCCACAACACCTGACTTCGGCCCCCATGTATTGGTGTTTGATGCAGAGATGCCCGCCGAAGAGATTCAGTCCAAGATGGATGCCTTGTTCAAACAACAGGAAGGCAATCAGTTTGGCTCTGAGCGCTATGCCGTGCTATTCAAACCTGGGGTGTATCACAACAAGATCAAGCTCGGCTTTTATACCCAGCTACTGGGATTAGGCCAGCACCCTGATGAGGTCATGCTGCAAGGTGGGATCGAAGTCAAAGCCACCTGGCATGATGAAGATGCCACGCAAAACTTTTGGCGTAGTGTAGAAAACCTGTCGGTCACACCAGACAATGGCACCATGCAATGGGCGGTGTCGCAAGCCTCTCCGCTACGTCGTATCCATGTTAGAGGCAATGTGTTACTGGATGATAACGGTGGCTGGTCCAGTGGCGGCTTTATCGCTGACAGCCAGATTGACCAGCAAGTGAACTCAGGCACACAACAACAATGGCTGTCACGCAATACAACAATAGGCAGCTGGACCAATGCCAACTGGAACATGGTATTTGTAGGCGTAAAAAACGCACCAGATGGCACGCATTGGCCTCAACCGCCCTACACCGTGGTCGAACAGACCCCGATTGTGCGTGAAAAACCATTTTTAACGCTGAATAAACAAGGCGAATATGCCGTGTACGTGCCTGCCCTGCACCATGATACACAAGGCGTCAGCTGGCAGGAGAAACACCCTAGTGGTAACTTGGTCCCCTTGCAGCACTTTTATATTGCTAAGGCCGAGACAGATACGGCTCACACGCTCAATGCGGCGCTCAAAAAAGGCCAGCACCTGCTGCTAACGCCCGGCATCTACAGACTGGATGCACCGATTGAAGTGACCAAGGCGAACACCATTATTCTCGGCTTGGGCATCGCCACCCTGCAACCCATTGCTGGCAATGTGGCCATGTCGATTGCGGATGTAGATGGCGTCAAACTAGGCGGTGTACTGTTTGATGCCGGCGAGAAAAATAGCCCTGTACTGTTGCAAGTAGGACTAGAGGCATCCAAAATCAGCCATGCCAGCAACCCGACCAGCCTGCACGACGTATTTTTTAGAGTGGGCGGTGCCGCCATAGGCAATGCGACGGACAGTGTAATGATCAACAGCAACCACGTACTGGGCGACAACCTCTGGGTGTGGCGTGGTGACCATGGTAACGGCATCGGCTGGACCCTCAATAAAACACGGCATGGCCTCGTGGTCAATGGCAACGATGTCACCATGTATGGCTTGTTTGTCGAGCATTTTCATGATTATCAGACCGTGTGGAATGGTGAAAATGGCGCAGTCTACTTTTACCAGAGCGAAGCGCCTTATGATGTGCCCAACCAGAACAGCTGGATGAATGGCAGCACCCATGGGTTTGCTTCTTACAAGGTGGCAGACCATGTGACGCATCACAAGGCGATAGGAATGGGAGTTTATTGCTTCTTCAATGAGAATCCCGAAGTCAAGCTCAACAGCGCGATCGAAGCCCCGATGGGCGCCAACATTCAGTTCGAGCGCATCACTGCCGTGTCACTAGGTGG
>CAYTIV010000110.1:0-7004 GCA_964437895.1 uncultured Methylotenera sp. | reverse complement strand
GGCATCTCTTCGAGGTGGTCATACTCCTCTGGTAGATTGCTGATAAAAGAAACCTGAGCCCCCGGCACTTGCTGTATCCAAACAAGCAACTGTTGGCGACTTTGTTCGCTTCCATCTAGCGTCCGCCACGCCAGCAGCCGCATGCGCTGGAACTGCAACACCCGCCAACCCATCGCATCCATCAGAATCACGAAGTGGTGGCGCGGCATGCTCAACCTCGCAACATTGAAAAGCTATCATAGATAGGTAACATCACGGCCACCATCAAAAAAAGCAGCAATGCGCCCAAAATCAGCGTCAACATCGGCTCAAGCAAACGCAATAGTCGATCAAGGCTGTCTTGAACTTCATGATCGTACAGTTCGGCCAGCTGAAACAGGACATGATCCAGCGCGCCTGTTGTTTCTCCGATACTGAGCATGCGCAGCATCAACGTGGGAAATCTCCCCGTGGCGCGAAAGCTTGCTGCCAGCCCCTCACCGGCCTCCAGCCGTTGATGTGCTTCACCCACCGCCTGCGCCATCACCCGCTGTTGCAACAAAGGCTGACACCAAACCAAGGCCTGCAACAGCGGAATGCCACTTTGATACATCAAGCCTAAAAATCGACACAAGCGAACCAGTGCACACTGTTGCCATAGGCGGCCTATCCAAGGGAGCCTTAACACGCCTTTTTCCACAGACAATGCAAACTCAGGCCAACGACGCATTGCCAGCCAGACACAGAGCATGATAAGCAGAGCCCCCAGCACATATGCCCAGCCATGGTGCTGCACATGGTCGGACACGACCAGCAGAACTCGTGTTGACGCGGGCAAAGTTTGCCCAAGACTTTGCAGAAAGCTGGCCATTTGCGGCACCAAAAACGTCAACATCACATAAGCGGCCAGACAGACCATGCCACATAAAATGGCAGGATAGGTGAGTCCACGACGCAGCTGTGCTTGCAAGGCAATTTGCCACGACAGTGTGCGCGTAACATGTCCAAGCACCTGAGGTAATTGGCCGGTACGCTCACCAGCCCCTATCAACAACGCAATCCACGGTGGAAAAACTGCTGCATGTGCCTGCACGGCCTGCGAGAGCAAGTGACCACTCTCAAGGTCTTGCGCTATCGCCTGCAACATCCTATGCATGGCTGGCGGAGCGTCCAGCGCCGCCAAATCACGCACTGCGGACAATAGAGGAATACCCGCCTGTAATAACTGTGCAAGCTGTTGAAAAAGCATGTTCTGTGCGCGTGGTGTGATACGCGTAGAGTGCAGTATCGATGGCTGGCCAGGTTTGCACCGTATCAACTCCAGCCCACTGGATCGTAATGCCGCAATTAAAGCGAGTTCATCAGGCACTTGGAGCCAGCCAGTTTTGCGGCGGCCGTTGGCATCCAAGGCGGTATAGCGATAGCCTGCCCTTATCCGCATGCGTCATCACTCCATCCGCTTAAATCAACCACCCTGCGCAACTCCTGCCAGCTGGTGTCCCCCGCGAGCAAGGCGTGCAGGCCTTCTTCGGCCAAAGTGGTGTAGCCATGCTCGCGCGCCTGACGCTGCATTTCGGGCAGGGGTAAAGTCGTAGAAACCATCATCATGGCAGGGGGTAGCGTCAGCACCTCCAAGATGGCCATGCGCCCCTGATATCCGGTCATCCGACAGTGCACACACCCGACCGACGCATATACGACAAACTCCGATGTCAGGGCTGGCTGACTTAGCCGCCCCATCAAGCGCGCCACCTCTTCGTTGACTACCGTCGGCTGCTTGCAGTGTGTGCATAATCGACGCAACAAGCGCTGGGCAATCACGCCCACCACGCTATGGCTCACCATGTGCGCACTGACACCCAGGTCCTGTAAGCGAGAAAACGCCGCAAAAGCACTGTTTGTATGCAACGTGGTAAAGACCAGATGGCCCGTCATGGCGGCCCGCACAGCCATGGTGGCCGTGGCTTCATCACGCACCTCGCCGATCAGAATCACATCGGGATCTTGTCGTAGAATCGCCCGAATACCATTGGCAAAATCGATCTTGGTCGCGGTATTGACGGACGTTTGTCGCATGCGCACATGCGGATACTCCACCGGGTCTTCCAGTGTCATGATATTGACCTGCTCATGATTGAGCGCCGCAAGCATGGCATACAAAGTGGATGTTTTACCACTGCCCGTCGGTCCGGTCAGTATCACTAAGCCTTCTGGCCGGGCCAGCAACTGGTGTATCCGCTGCAACTGCGCAGGGCGCAATCCCATGGCATCTAGTGCCAGCGTCGTTTTGTCTCGATCCAATACGCGTAGCACAATATTTTCACCATGCAAGGTAGGATGGCTGGACACTCTGAAGTCGATCTGCCGCCCACACATATGAAGATTCACACGGCCGTCCTGCGGCATACGCTGCTCGGCGATATCGAGTCCCGCCATGATTTTGAGACGCACACACATGGCAGGCCAATAGCGGTCATGCAGGCAGCGCACCTGCCACAATACGCCATCGATACGGTAACGGATTCTCAAATATGCCTGCTCGGGCTCAAAATGAATATCTGAAGCGCCCTGCTTGACCGCATCGGTGAGTATGGCATTCACCAACCGAATTACCGGGCGGGCGTCCTGCTGTGAGGCAATCAAACTGGACGTAGTATCCTCTTGCTCAATTTCCCGCAGCAAGGTCTCCAGCGACAGGCTGTGACCATAAAATTTATCTAGCGCCTGCTCTAACTGTGGCTCCGTCACCAGCACCGCCTGCACCTGCGCATTTGCCCCTAATGCACGCTGCAAAGCGCCTAGGGCCTGCTTGTTTTTGTGATCGGTGAGCGCGACGCGCATCACCTGCCCATCGGTAGACCATGCCAACGGCAATAAGTGGTATTGCCGAGCAAAAGACTCAGGGACTTTTGCAATCGCTTCTGGATCAGGAATCACCTGTAGCAGATCCACCGTTTCTTGATGGTCGCAGTGTGCCAATACATCGCGCAACATGGCGTCCGTGACAAAATGCAATCTGACCAACTGCTGCCCGAGTAGCAGACCCTGCTTTTGCTGCTCAATCAGCGCAATGTCGAGCTGATCCTGCGTGATCATGCCCTTGGCAAGCATCCACTCGCCCAGCCGGTGGTGCTTTTCAATGCTCAACAGACTCACTCCGCAGCCTCCAACCAGGCGCGTACATCCTCTAACTCACTGCCTGGCAGCTCCTGTTGAAGCCGGCTGAGGTAGGCCTCATACTCAAAAACATTGTGCAGCTGATGGCTGATCATGGTCATTCCACCCAACGCCATGACGTCATGCGGGTCAACATGTAACAGCTCGCTAAAACCCAAACGCGCTTCCGCTAACTGGCCTTTTCGCCAGTGTGCGCTTGCTTGCGCGTGGGCCGGTGCCATCACGCTCGACGGCGAAGACCAATGCCGCATTACGATGGTGGGCGGCACGCGCATTTCTCGAGGCGGTTTTTTCACCCTCGCATGCGTACTCAACGCTTGCGTAACGGCTGGCGCTGGCTCAGCCTGTAAATGAAACAGCTGATCAATCTCTTGAACGTCCATCACGGCAGGCAGCTGTTGAATTGGCGTGGGCGTGGGCCTAGTGGGCATGGCAACGCTCTTGATCACCGTGCGCCTTTGCCATGCCCACATGTCCTGAGCCGTATCAAACAAAAGTCCGCCCGCACCAATCAGCAACACGATAAGACCCATCAAAAAGCGATGCTCTAAGCGATTGAGCGCACTAGGTAGGGATGCGCGGGGATAAGCCTGATGCATCGCCACCACCGCCAATGGCCAACCAAGCCATAGGGCGAATCGCTTCATGAGGGCTCTCCAGGAAAATCTTCCTGCATCTGGTCAGGCTGTGCCTCTGGCAACAAAGGGCTAAAAGATTGCAAGTCCCCGCTCTGAACATCCGCTTGCCCAATCACGGTCGGCCGTAAAAAAACAATCAGCTCTGTTTTTCTGGCCGCCTGACTGCGGCCCTGAAACGCTTGTCCGATCAGCGGTGCGCTTGCCAGCCCAGGAACACGATCTCGCAGGTCACGCTGATCCTCCTGCATTAATCCACCTAGCACCGCGATATTGCCGCTATTCACATTGAGCACAGACTCCAACTCACGTACCTGAATTTCCGGAATGCTGCTGACAATACGATTACTGCCACTGCCTAGCTGCGGATTGGGGTCTTCTACGTAACGCAACACTTTGGAAATGGTGGGGCGTACATTGAGATTCACGCGCTGGTAGTCATTGATTTGTGGTGTCACAGCCATCACCAGCCCCACCGGAACGGTGTTGGCAATAGTAGTCACAGCCTGCAGGTTGCTCCCGCTGACACTGCTGCTTTGAGAGATTTGCGACTGGATAGTGAAATACACCAGATTATCGACCACCTTCAGAATCGCAGTCTGGTTATTCAACACCATGAGCTTGGGGCTAGAGAGCACCCGCGCCTTACCAAACTGCTCCAGCAAGGTCACACTGGCACTCAGATTACCCAGCCAACTCAGAGGATTGATGTAGCCCAGCATAAAGCCAACATTGCCGTTGCTCTGGCCTAGGGCATTTTTACTGTTGTTACTCTCCCAGCGGCCTGTGGCCCGATTGAATTGTGCGGCATCGCTGCCCATGGCGAGTGACGACTGCCAGCCGCGCTGTTGTGCAGAGGCCGAGAGCCGACTCCAATCAACGCCCATCTGAAAGCTGTGATTAAGCTCGACCTCAACGATAGTCGCCTCGATCAACACCTGACGCGCCGCCACTTGCATGACCGCCTCAAGATAGGCCCGCACCTGTGCTTGCTGACTTTGCGAGGCGCGGATAGTGACAATCCCGGTTTCCGCATTGGCAATCAGTTTGGAGGCCCCCCAACGTTGCTTTGCCTGTATCTGTTCAGCACTTAGCATCGCGGTTGGACTTTCAGCGCTTACCGTCGCCTCTTGCTCTGGCGCAACAGCAGAGGCTTGATGAGCTGCAAGCGGTGTTGTTGGCAATGCGGCACTGGCCAGCATGACCTCTTTGGCCTGCTTGGCCTTATCCGTTTCATCCAGCAAGAGTTGCAAGTTATCGACCACACTCTCCCATAAATGGTAGCGCGACAGTGAAGTCACTGCCGTTCTTGAACTGTTACTGGTCATGGCTGCTGTCACGCCTGCACTGACATTGCCCGGACTGGCCGAGGGCCGACCAGCACTGTTGATTTCGCTGGCGACGCCGATGTAACCCGTGGTATCGCGGCTCATATTCACATAATTGAGTTTATAGCTACGCATCACCGGCATATCAGACGTGATCTGCCAGGCGCCATTCACCCACTCGTAATACATATCCACCTGTTTCGCTAAGCGGGCCAGAATCGCCGGCACAGACTGGTCTACGGCATTCAATGACACATGGCCACGCAATGCAGGGTGAATATCCATATTGAGACCGCTATCATGTGCCAGCGCCATCAGCACCTGCTGTATGGGCGCATTGCGAACCATCAGATTTAAGTGCATTGTTGGGATGGCTGCGGGTAAGGGTACTTTATTGACTGAAAATGGTGGGATCTCGACCGTTTCCACCTCGCTGGTCGCTTGCGCTTGCGATTGATGCGGCTGGGCGGTGTGCATCTGCGGCAGATGCAAATCGGGATGGGGTGTGACGTTGAGCGCTGGCCTGACACACGCGGCCAACCCTAGGGTGCATAGCAAGATGATAATGCATCGCATCGACTCCCCCGCCTTTTGTTTAACATTTATTAACAAATGTTAAACTCAATGCAAATAAGAAGTCAATCTTTATGCATTTAATAAAACAGACTTGCGAATAAGGGGGTTAGAACAGCTCGATTTCACCTGTAATGTCGCTGGTTTTCAGCAAGCCTTGCTCGACTAGGCGTTCGTAGTAGCAGATTTGGTTTCTACCATGTTCTTTAGCGTAATAGAGGGCTTCATCCGCATGCTCTAGTACCGTGTTTGGCAACACGTTCTGCAACATTTCAGAGCAACCAATACTGATGGTCACCTGCCCCACCTGCGGGAAAACATAGGTCGCCAATGCCTCTTTGAAGCGCTCCAGCAGTGAGACGATATCGCCCTCTTCGGCGCAGGAAAACACACCGACGAACTCTTCGCCACCAAAGCGGAACAGTAAGTCGCCATCGCGGAAAGTCTCCTGCATCAGGCGAGAAAGCAATAACAACACCTCATCGCCGATCAAGTGGCCATAGGAATCGTTGATGCGCTTGAAAAAATCGATATCAAAAATCACTAGATAGTGATGCAGAGGGAACCTGAACTCTGGCTGATAATCATTGAGTAGAATTTTGCTGACACACTGATCAAAGGTTTTGCGGTTGAGCAAACCCGTCAGCGCATCGCGTTCGTTTTCAATGATCAAACTGGCGTAATGATGAAACATGCGCAAACATTGCTCAATCAATGCCACGGCCTCATGACTCAGCCCTTCGTGCTGAATAATGAGAATGGCATTTTTGTGCGC
The DNA here is from genome assembly GCA_964437895.1 of uncultured Methylotenera sp. Classification (GTDB taxonomy): domain Bacteria; phylum Pseudomonadota; class Gammaproteobacteria; order Burkholderiales; family Methylophilaceae; genus Methylophilus. The sequence continues at coordinate 537 of CAYTIV010000110.1, read as the reverse complement.
GATCGTTTGTTCCAGTGGAAACACATGCAATTTACCAATACGGGTCACGATGCAGGCGTGCTGGCGACGAGACTGATTAAGATAATCCAGCAATGTGGCATACACTTCTGCCGGCCAGCTTTCAAAAACCTGTGCCCCACCAGCATGTTGTGCATCACGCATTGAAACCAGTTGGCGACGAGAGAGCACTTGCATACGTGCAGGCACCACATCTTCGGTGAAGATGTTGACCCATTGCTGCATGAGCTCAAGCAGTGCCGGATCGAGGGCGAGACTATCCCTGACCTTGGTCAGGTCAATCAGGCTCTGCATAAACGGCTTCAGGTGCGTGGGACTTGTCATGTGTTCGTGAATCAATTTTCGATCACTTTAACAGAAGGCAAGCGTGTTTTTTTGTGTAAACAGAGCCCGTAAAAGGGACTATTTATTGATTTTGATTAAACTGAAGAGTGTGGATGGGGTGGCTAATCGGGCTCGAACCGACGACAACCGGAATCACAATCCGGGGCTCTACCAACTGAGCTATAGCCACCACTG
>CAYTIV010000109.1:0-7021 GCA_964437895.1 uncultured Methylotenera sp. | reverse complement strand
GCCACCTGCGAGCCACAAGGCAGGGCAGACAAGGCGCTGCGTACACTCTGCTTGGCCACTTGCAAACGACTGACACTTTTGCCTGCCACTTGGTAATCTGGTACGTTCATACTCTGCGTAATGTCCACCACAAAATACCAGTCATATACGGGATTAGGGAGCATCACATGGGGCCTGAACAAGGCGAGTGTTAGCAAGATCACGATACTGTAGAGACTCAACTTTCTCCCTATATCATGCGTGATTTCACCCTTAACAAGACTGGACAACAACACAAGCCCTCGCGCTTTTAAAGCAGATAGTCTCAGCGCCATTAAGGCATTCCTCGCGGATTGCCTGGCATAGCCGGCCAGCCACTCGGCTCTTCTTCAGCCTTAATCTGGTCATCTTCATACTGTTGTGGCCCAGACATCCCATGCGTCGTTGGCGACAGGCGCAAAGCCAAATGGTAGTTGTACTTTGCCTCTGACCAATCGGGATCAATTCTCAACGCTCTTTGGTAGCTTTCTTTGGCCAAAGCCACTAATGGTCCCGCTTCATCCCATGCGGGCAACCCCTGCTGTTCAAGCAGTCGAGTCGCTGTACGCATATAAATATTGCCCGAGTTAAAATAAGCCTGTTTGCGCAAAGGATCACTCTCTTTGACCTTGCTCGCAAGCGACGCAAATTCTGCGAGGGCTTGTTCAGGCTTAAGTTGATTGTCATAAAGCATCGCATTCGCGAACAAGGCCTGTGGTGTCTGGTTCGCACCTAACAACGTATTTTTAATCAACACATGTGGCACCAAACTTTGTCGATAAACATGCGCCTGATACATTTCAACCAATTGCTTGGTTAACATCATCAAGGAAATCAGCACGAGCGTTCCCGCCCATAGCACTCCGCGTCGCATGACGCTTGCAAACTGTTGACTCATGCCTGCCACCTTTTCAACTCCAGCCCAAACATACCTAATAACATTAACGAAGCTAACCAGGCCAGCCAGTACGCATACTGGCTTAAGTCCTGCCTGGACACTGGTTCAAGATACCTGGTCGGTTTATTTTTCAATGTGGAAATATCGCGCACTGCCGCCATCACTGCTTCCGGATTTTCAGCCTCGTAAACACGGTAAGGCACATTTAAAGTCTGGAAATACTCGTGCAGGGCATATTCAGGATAAGCATCAATATTCTCACCTTCTGCCAGGCTCTGCTTGAGGCTGACGCCACTTTCAGAACGCAGGTAAATCCAGTACAACGAGGCCTGCTGCCGCATAAACATGGCGCGTAACATATCCTGTGTTTTACCATCCAGGTGTGCACCGCCATCCGACACCAGCACCATGGCTCGGGCACCCGTCACTGGCTGGTCGGCAAAGTAGTCCAGTGCCATGCCGAGGCCACGCGCGACAGCGGTGAAGCCCATTCCCCCGGCCTCGGTGGCATCCAGTGCCGCCTGTACAAATCCGCGGTCATTGCCCAAGGGGGCGGCCAGGATAGGCGAGGTACTGAAGGTCACCATACCCATCAGGTCATCATGGCCTTGCGCCACCAGGGTTTTGAGTACCCGGCGTGCCACCTCCATTTTTGGGATACGGTCGGTGGCATCGCCTTTTTTCACAAAGGGCTCATTCATGCTGGCACTGCGGTCCAGCACAATCATCACATGTGCGCCACGCCCTACCTTTTCAATGTATTGAGACTTCAGGTAAGGCCCGCTCAGGGCAATACTCAAGGCCGCGATCAACACACTGATGGCCATTTTCCAGGCGCGATCCAGCCATACTGACAGTGTATCCGCAGGCAAGCCCTGCAAGGCCGGATGTGGAAAATTCATTTGCCCATGCAACACCCATGGCAGTACCGCCAGCGGTAATAGCAGCAAGGGCCAGAGATTTGCCAGCCCCCAGTACTCACCAACACCGGCAGCAATGAGTACTGCCTGAGCGCCTTCGTTCCACATGCTCAGGAAATCTCCACCCGGCTCAGCGTCTTAGCCAGCTGTTTCAGTTTATCCAGCGACGAGGCAGCTGGTTTGCCAGCAAAAAAAGTGTGTTGTAAGTCCTGATAAAAATCATGCAAGGCCTCCCGATAAGGATGGATAGCCTCATGCTTGGACAATAGCTGGGGCAGATTTTCAGCCGTCACGGCATGGCCTGCAAACTGGTCCATGGCACGGCTAAGTAATTGCATCGCCTGCATGGGGGCATTTCCTTGACGCGGCTTGAGCGTACGCATCGCCCGCCAGGCTTGCCTGAACGGCATGCGTTTTTCTTGTGGCAACCGGATCAAGCCAAAGTACCAGAGCATGTATACCAAGCCCAGCGCAAACAAGGTTACCCAGCCAGCTAGTTGCCAGAGCTGGCGTGCCAGCGGCCAAGCCGGCAGTGGCGCGTCGGGATACAACTTGACGTGCTCTGCATCAATACGCGCTGGCAATAAGCTGGAAACAATGACTTTGTCGGCAGGCACATCCACCGTCAGGCGTTGCTGACCGTGCTTGAATTCAAGATGCAGTTTTTTAAGCGGCATGGTTTTCACCGTATCGCCAGCGACAAAAATCTGCCAATCAATATCGAGCAGGATAAGGCGCTCCTGTTTTGTATCCTTGATCTCCCAGTGCGCATCGCGTAATTCAATCGCCTCATTCTGCGCGGGGGCAGGCAGGCTGGAAGCATCCAGTTCAAAGCCTGGCGGCACATGCAGGGTAATATGCTGGGTTGCAATACTGCCCAGCGTGTAATCCACCTCGCGCGTCGTGCTCTCGGCACGCACCTGCATCCCATCACTTATTGCAGCAAAGGCCTGATTCAGGCTCGCTAGGCTAAGCATCAGGCAGCCCAACACACGCAAGACGGTTTTATTTTTCATGCTGTTTATATCCGCACTCATTCCGAGGTCTCCATCAAATGTCGGCTGACATCTTCGGCACGCCAGCCAGGACTCAGCCACAAGGGGGCACGGGTGCCTGCTTTTAATAATCGTGCGTTCAAGACCTGTTTCTGCTGTTGGGCATGGGCCACAATTTGCTGATGCAAGCGCCGCCTGAGCATCCAGCTACGCGCTTCACCCGTTTCCATGTCACGCAACCTTACCCAGCCAAAAGCAGGTAGGCCCTCAGTGGCGGAGCGGTCACGCAGAACCACCGGAATCACATCGTGCCCCTGACCTGCTTGTAGTGTGTTCTGTAACAAGTCATCGGACCAGTAAAAATCTGACAGCAGGAAGACCAGCGCACGTTGCGGCCCTATCGCTTCGATGGCTTCAGGCATGGCAGTTGCGCCGTTGCCCTCCCCTTCACTGGCAACGGCTGCTGCTTGCCAGTATCTGGTCATTTGCTGCGCAATCATGTGTGCGGTACCGGGTTGGAAAGTGGGCATGACCTGCCAGGCTGGAATAGAAGCATCGGCTGCCGCACGCATGCCAAATGCATCACCTTGCCGGGTAGCCGACCAGGCAAGTGAAGAGACAAACTCAGTCACCTGTTGCCGCATATTCGATTCGCCATCAAAAAACATGGAACTTGAAAGATCGACAATGGCAAACACACGAATCGCAGCCCGTTCAAGATAGGTCCTGACCAGCCATTGATGGGGCACGATACGCACACTCGCCCTGATATCGATACGCTTGGGATCAGGGCATGCCAGCAAAGAAGAGAACCCGGCAAAATCACTGCCATTGCCATGATGTGTGGTTAGGGTCGCACCGGCGTGATACGACGTGGACCGCCACTGAATCGTGTAAAAAAACAATGATGGTTCAAAGGCGCTATGTACGTCCGCCAATGGATGAGAGGCGTTAGTACGCGCAGACGAGTTGGCCATATGGGATTAACCTCTGGACTGGTATGGCCTTAAGGCGCAGACACTTTGTCGAGCACCGCTTGCAACAACAAGGGTGCCAGGCGCTCATGCTGCAAGGCATACGCGCCATTGAAAAAGACACGATGTGTCACCACAAACGGCCAGACCGCACGAATATCATCTGGTGTTAAATAGTCGCGGCCTTCCAGCCAGGCACGCGTGCGAGCACTGCGCATGAGCATCGCCATGCCACGTGGACTGGCACCTCCAGCCAACAAGCGAGACATATCGACATCAGGCAGTTGGATCCCCGCCGCCTGCGGGTCTTTCAACACCCGCCACAAATCAACCGCATAGTTCTGCAATGGCATTTCAGCTCGGACTGTAGTCTGAATGGCTTCAGCTACCGCATTCAGCTGATCGTAAGGGGTCAAACCAGAAGACTGTTGGCTGACCAGCGCATCGACATCATAAAATCGGGTGTCAAACATCAACGCTCGCTGCAAGTTCTTATCATCTGGCGCTTTGATTGGAATTTCCATCAAGAAACGGTCACGTGCCGCCGCTGGGATTTCAAACGTTTCCTCCCGCTCAAGGCGGTTTCTATCAGCAAACACGGTCAGGTGCGGAAAATGATATTCACGGTTAAACGCATTGACTGAACGTTCAGCCATCAAGCGGAGAAACAGCGCATGTGCCTGTGGGCGAGCACGGTTGATCTCATTAAAGAAAAACACGGCCAATGCTTCATCATGTTGCAGCAATGGCCCCGGTTTGACGGCTGCCTGACCTTGTTCATTAATGTATGCATTATAAAGAAAGTCGCTAGGCATCAAATCAATAGCGCCCTCAATCCGTTGATAACCACCGCCAAGTAAATGTGCAGCAGCTCGCAATAATGTGGTCTTACCCACGCCAACATCACCTTCGAGCAATACGTGTCCACGCGAAAAAATTGCGATGGTCAAAGCACGGATTTCCTCAGGTAGACCTACAACTACTGCATTTAAAGACGTTTCAAATGCTAAAGCACGCTCACGCCAAGCTGACAATTCAGATTTATTTTCCATACATAATCCATGATTCAGAATGAAACAGGCCGCTATCGAATGGCAATATTCGATACTGGCATATCACATCTAAGGGATCAGAAGCCGACACCAGAAACGATGTCAGCTTCCTAAGGGGGGATTTTTTTGATTACTTCACGTTAAAGTCGAAGTTACCAGTGGCTTTAGCATTTGCAATGCGTTTGGCATTACGTGCATCCATCGCTTTGATCGCTTCTTCTTGCTTGTTAAGCTCTACCGGATCATGTTTTGGGTCATATTTTGAACCCGCAATCTTTTCCGGATAGCCTGGTTTGGCTTCCCAACAGTTGCCGGCTTCTTTACAAGTTTGACCGTCATATGCCAGGGCCTGATTGGACACTGCAAACACACCGGCAACTGCCAGCAATGTTAATACGTGTTTCATCACTTTCTCCTTAATCACAAATTAACTGGTGTGTTGTTTTCAATTACCGGACGGACCACCAGCCTGACAATCCGGTAATATCCTTAACCGTGCGAAGCTACTCCGCCGTTTTTCAGATTCTCTTCAGCCTGATGACGAATCCAGGCAATAATGTGAATGATTTCATCTACTTGCAAACGCCCCTGTTGTGGCCCCATCATGCCGGCCGCGCCACCGTAAATAGTTTCAAAGATTCCTTTATCGGTTTCATTTTTCGGGTATGTCCAGTATTCATCTGCTAAAGCAGGCCCTAACTTACCTTCAGCCAAGTGGCCATGACAGCCTGAACAAGCCGTTGAAAAAATGGTGTAGCCTTTTTTGATGGCCTCTTCATTGTTACGATAAGGATTTTCGCCAGTCGCAAGAAAGTGCTTAGCTTCAGGGGTAAAGGTTTCATCTTCCATCGGTGCAACATCCAGCACATCGCCTGAAATCGTGCCGCGAAACTCCAGTGCAGGACCCTCTTTGAGCGCGACCTGAACAGCCTCACTGTGAGTATCACTTCCTGCCGGCTTGGGTGCGTCATCCTTGGCGCAGGCCACTGTCAAGAAAGTTGCCATGATCAGGCCTGAAACACCAAATGCCATCGCAAGATGCTGCTTCACGCGGTGGGTCTGTGGTTGTTGAGATTCTTTCACTTAAAACTCCAAAACTTGATTAAAAATACCGAGAATCAATGCTGGCTCAATAGTGGAATACCTTCACCTTTGAGGATGGCGGTAATTTCTGCACCTTGTGCATCAATGACACGATTTAAAGCATCCACCAGCTCAGGGTGCTGCTTGCTGACACCCATGACCACGTCATAGCGCATGGGAATTTTTTCACCATTAATTTTCTTGGCAGTGTCTTCGACCATCACCATATTCAATGGCACTTCTGAAGCACGCACATAACGCGCCGCTTCGGGCGCCCACAACATCGCCATATGCAAATGCATGCTAGCCACATCATTCACCAACCTAGAAGGCTCGACGTGGATGTAACGGTTGCGGGTGGACTGAAAATTTTGAATCTCAGTAAAGTAATCAAACATGTCGTCAAAGCGGTTGATTTGCAGCAACATGTTTTTACCTGGACTATCTGGCATCACACCGATACGGAAGTTTTTCTCTTTTAGGTAAGGGTGATCCCAGGAGGTCACATCAATTTCGCGGTCCTTACGGGTGATAAACACATAGGCTGACCGGTAATATGGTTTGGTCACCAGGACACGAGGATCATTAGGGTCAGTGCCAATTAACACATCACATTTGCCTGCCTCCATGTCTTTTTGCAGGGTAAGTGGATTGGTCCACCAAAAGTAGTTGATTGGCATATTCAACGCTTTGCCAATCACACTTGCAATCTTGTTTTCAAAACCTTCTTGCTTGTCGTTTGAATAAGGCAACTCGGTCTTACCGGCACAGACATTAAGTGCATTGGCCGCCATAGCGGGTAATGTCAGCAGGCTGAATGCCAACGTGAGGCAGGCACCTACCCAGCCAGCACGGACTTTTTTTACATCAGGAAACATATTTGCTCTCTTCACTCTAGGGGCTGAAAACAGGGTGGCCGCCCTTCTTGAGATGGATGACCACCCTGCACACTACATCAACAGGTCCAGTACCTTAATTACAGACTGAACACCATCAGGCCACCGCCCATTTGTGTGTGGTTTTGCAGCTCTTTGAACGCACCAACCGCACCCAAACCAGCACTTGGGTCTGTCAGGTCAAA
>CAYTIV010000108.1:0-7056 GCA_964437895.1 uncultured Methylotenera sp. | reverse complement strand
TCACGGACCCGCAAGGGGTTGTTTTTGCGGCGACGGCACAAGGTTTGACTCACACGCTCCAGCTCTTGGCCACGACCGATCAGTGGATCGATCTTGCCTGCGATCACTTGGGCGTTAAGGTTTAGCGTAAAACTTTCGAGCGCACCGGTGCTCACGCTTTCTGTTTCGGTTTCCTGCTCAGTGTTGGTGGCCTTAGGCTCGCTGTCTTGAATTTTGGCGACGCCGTGGGAGATGAAGTTCACCACATCCAAGCGAGTGACACCTTGCTGGTGCAAGAAAAACACGGCATGCGAATCTTTTTCACCATAGATGGCGACCAAAACGTTGGCGCCAGTGACTTCTTTTTTGCCAGAAGACTGTACATGCAGCATGGCGCGCTGGATCACACGCTGAAAGCCGAGGGTAGGCTGCGTGTCCACCTCTTCGGTGCCAGCCACAGTAGGGGTGTGCTCTTCAATATACTGGGTGAGTTCACTGCGCAGTGTGTCGAACTTGGCACCGCAAGCACGCAATACTTCGGCGGCAGTCGGGTTGTCCAGCATGGCCAGTAACAGATGCTCAACCGTAATCAATTCGTGACGCTTTTGTCTGGCGTCCATAAAGGCCATATGCAGGCTAACTTCAAGTTCTTGAGCAATCATGGTGACTTTCCTTAGTACACTACAAAAAACGCTGCATCCAGTCTGGCAATGCATGCAATCAGGTGATACCCCGTTTGTTTTATTGTTATCGTGCTTTTAAACAAAAAATTCAATGCCCGGTGACGGTTGTTGCTCAGATGCATCTGCGTCAAGCCGGACGGAATGACTTTAACACCATGCTACCACTGCCTGCGTCTATTCTAAGCGAAGGAATGTCAGACTATTTGCCCGATATTCCCGCTATGCCTGCTCGCAATCATGCGGATTCAATCACGCATTGCAGTGGGTGCTGGGCCTCACGGGCGGATTCCAAAACCAGATGCATCTTGGTTTCAGCGATGTCTTGCGGATAAACACCGCACACCCCCATCCCCTCCGTATGCACTTTGAGCATGATTTGCGTCGCTTGTTCACGCGTCTTGTTAAAAAAACGCTCGATCACTGCCACGACAAACTCCATCGGGGTGTAGTCGTCGTTGAGCAACATCACCTTGTACAGTTCGGGAGGTTTGGGCTTGGCGACCTGGGATTCAAATGCCAGATCCCCTTCACGCTTGGGTCGTACCATAGTTGTTTATACCTGTCTTAAGACTTATTTTGCGCCTTGTATTAAAAAATTCAAGAGCCGGAAGTCAGGTTGCCCTGCCTTTTAGAGATAAATTTTGACGCGTTTGACGATGCGGTCCTGCGCATCCAGAATTTCCAGTTTGTGTTCGCCGATTTTGAAGCTGGTGTTAGGCTCCGGAATATCCTCGAAATGTTCGAGAATCAAACCATTCAAAGTGCGTGGACCATCCGTCGGCAGCGAGAGTTTCAATTTACGATTGAGATCGCGCAACAGGCTGCTGCCATCGACCAGCCAACTGCCGTCCTCCAGTTGATGGAAATGGCTGATATGGTCGGGCGACTGCGTCGTAAATTCGCCGACCACCTCTTCGAGAATATCTTCTAATGTCAGCAGCCCCTTGAATTCGCCGTACTCATCTACCACCAAGGCGATGCGCTCGTGCCGCTTCTGAAATTGCTGCAGTTGCGTATACAGCGGTGTGCCAGAGGGAATGTAGTAGGGCAGGCTCATGGCGGCTTGTAGCAGGGCCTTGGTGGGCGCCTTGCCCACATGGAAGTCACGCAGCAACGGTAACACCTTGCGTACATGCAGGATGCCGACAATATCCTCATGATCGCCCTGGCGTACCGGCAGGCGTGAGTGGTGGCTGAGCGCCAGCTGCTCCATGATTTGCTCCATCGGGTGATCGAGGTCGACAAACTCAACCATGGTGTGTGCGGTCATGGCGTCATCGACAATAATATCTTCCAGATCCAGCAGGTTGAGCAGAATGGTGCGGCTTTGCGATGGAATGTATTGGCCGGCATCACTGACGATACTGCGCAGCTCTTCTGGGGTGACTGATTGCGCCTGTTCATCAAAATTGACACGCACCCGCAACACTTTGAGAAAGGCTTTAACAAATAAATTCACGAACCATACGACAGGCGTAAATAACCATAGCAGCGGATAAAGCAGGTAGCTGCTGGCAAAACCGAGTTTTTCAGCATGGGCGGCAGCGATGACTTTAGGTGAGATTTCGCTGAATACGAGGATCGCGAAGGTAATGGCCAGCGAGCCCAGCATCAGCACATAGTCGCCCTCGCCAAACAGGCGTTCCGAGATGATGACCTCTAGCGTGGAGGAGCCGACGATACAAAACGTGTTACCGAGCAGGATCGCGCCCAGGGTTTTGTCGGTTTGGGCAATCAGGCGACTGGCGAGTTTGGCGCCGCGGTGGCCTTCTTTGGCCAGATGTCGCATGCGGTAACGGTTCAGCGACATGAGACTGGTTTCGGCAATGGAGAAAAATGCGGTCAGTGACAGCAACAGCAAGAGCAGACCAATCTGCCAGCTTAAGGGGATGTTGTCCAAGGTGTGTAGCTAAAAATAAGAAGCCACTAGTGTACCACCAGTGGCTCTTAATCATGAAGCGAGCGGCCTGGCGCAGGGATGCCAGGTGGGGCCATTAGGGCACCAAAGCCGCTTCGTCTTCTTTTGGTTTTTTCTCGGTGTCACCAATCAGGTTGGCACGGCTCACGCCCAGCCACATGGCGATCGGGCAGGCCACCAGTACGGAGGAGTAAATGCCGAACAGAATGCCGATGGTCAGTGCCAGCGAGAAGTTATGCAGGGTCTCACCACCAAAAAACAGCATGGAGCAGACCATGGTTTGCGTCATCATGTGGGTGATGATGGTGCGTGACATGGTACGTGTAATCGCATTGTCGATGACTTGCACCGCGCTGGCTTTACGCATTTTTTTGAAGTTTTCGCGCACGCGGTCAAATACCACCACGGATTCGTTCACGGAGTAACCCAATACCGCCAGAATCGCCGCCAGTACCGTGAGGTTAAACTCCCACTGGAAGAAAGCGAAGAAACCTAAAATGATAATCACGTCATGCATGTTGGCGATAATGGCCGCCACCGCAAAGCGCCACTCAAAGCGCAATGCCAGATAGCCCATGATGCCTGCACACACCAGCAACAAAGCCAGGGCGCCGTTTTCATACAACTCTTCACCGACTTGTGAACCCACAGATTCCACGCGACGGATTTCTGCACCGGCATCTGCCGCTTTTAATGCGCTGGAGATTTTTTCGGACAATTGTGCAATCGACAGCTCTTTTTTCACCGGCAGGCGGATCAGTACATCCTGGCTGGAGCCGAAGTTTTGTACCGTGACATCTTTGAGGCCCACACCATCCATCACCTGGCGGATTTGCTCGATATTGGCCGCCGCCGGGTAGTGCACTTCCATCACGGTGCCGCCAGTAAAGTCGACGCCGTAATTCAAGCCGCGATGCAGCAGGAAGAAGATCGCCAATACAAAGGTAATCAGCGAAATTGAGGTGGTCAGACGCCCGTAGCTCATGAACGGGATGTCTTTTTTAATTCTGAATAATTCCATAATCTGTTCTCTATTAAGCGTTGTCAGGCATGCGCATGATTAACCAATGCGCAGATGCTCGATCTTGCGGCGATAGCCATACAGCAGGTTCACCAGGGCGCGTGAGACTAACACGGCGCTGAACATCGAAGTCATGATGCCCAGCACGTGCACCACGGCAAAGCCTTTGATTGGGCCTGTACCAAACATAAACAAGGCCAGGCCGGCAATCAGGGTGGTGACGTTGGAGTCGAGAATCGTGTCAAACGCACGGTCGTAGCCGGCATGAATGCTGGCTTGTGGGGTATTACCGTTACGCAATTCTTCACGGATGCGTTCGTTGATCAGTACGTTGGCGTCAATCGCCATGCCTAATGCCAGCGCAATCGCGGCCAGACCTGGCAGGGTCAGAGTGGCCTGCAACATTGACAGGATCGCGACCAGCAGCAGCAGGTTGACGCCCAGCGCCATGACAGACACGCCGCCAAACACCAGGTAGTACACCACCATCATCACTGCGATGGCCGCAAAGCCCCACAGGGTGGAGTGCACGCCGCGTTTGATGTTTTCTTCACCCATGCTTGGGCCCACGGTGCGCTCTTCGATGATTTCCATCGGGGCCGCCAGCGCGCCAGCGCGCAACAGCAAGGAAATGTCAGTCGCTTCCTGCGCGTTGGCCATGCCGGAGATCTGTACACGACCGCCGCCGATTTCTTCGTTGATCACAGGCGCAGTAATCACCTCGGTGCTGCCTTTTTCAATGAGCAGAATCGCCATGCGTTTACCGACGTTTTCACGCGTCACGTTTTTGAAGATGCCCGCGCCACGGCCGTCCAGGGTCACGTTGACCACGGAGCTACCATTTTGGCCGTTAACGCCAGGGCCGGCATCCGTGATGCGGTCACCGGTCAGTACCACGCTTTTCTTCACCAGCACGGGGCGGCCTTCGCGGTCGGCAAACAGCTCATCACCAAATGGCACCTGACCACTTTGTGCTTTCTGCAAGGTGGCCATGTCGGATTTTTCCTCATCCACCATGCGAATTTCCAGGGTCGCAGTACGGCCGAGAATCTCTTTGGCTTTGGCGGTGTCCTGCACGCCAGGCAGTTGAACGACGATGCGGTCCAGGCCTTGTTGTTGCACGATAGGCTCAGCCACGCCCAGCTCGTTAATACGGTTGTGCAAGGTTTGCAGGTTTTGCTTGAGCGCAAATTCCTGAATGCGTTTTTGAGCCATGACGCTCATGCTGGCCGTCAGGATGAAGTCTTTGTCGGTACCTGTAATCTTGTAGGTCAGGTCAGAGTAATCCTTGGCCAGCAGATTGCGGGCTTTCGTCGCTTCGGCCTCTGACTCGAACTTGACCACCACCAATTGGCCTTGGCGCTCGATGCCGTAGTAATTGATTTTTTCCTTACGCAGGTTCATGCGGAAGTCGCCTACAGTGCTCTCGGCGGCTTTGTCCAGCGCCGCTTTCATGTCAACTTGCAACATAAAGTGCACGCCGCCACGCAAGTCCAAACCGAGGTACATCGGCTTGGCGCCAATGCTTTGCAACCAGAGTGGGGTTTGTGGCACCAAGTTGAGGGCAACGGTGTAGTCCTTGCCCAAGTTGCCTGCCAGTTTATCCTTGGCCAGCAACTGCGTATCGGTATTGGCAAAGCGCACCTTTACACCGCTGGCGTCCATAAACAAACCGTCGAACGGGATGTTTGCCAGTTTCAGGGTATCTTCTACCTTTTGCAGCAGGCTGTCGTCGACCTTCAGCGTACTTTTTGCTGGGCTGATCTGCACCGCTGGAGACTCGCCGAAAAAGTTGGGGATGGTGTACAACAGGCCAATGACAAACACCGTGCCTATCAGCACGAATTTCCATATTGGATAACGGTTCATAACAAACTCTTGGTCACAATGAAAGGCAAGCGCCGCTTGCAAAAATTAAATGGACTTCAGGGTGCCGGCAGGCAGCAGGGTCTGAACGGTATGTTTTTGCACTTGTACAACCGTATTGGCTGCAATCTCAATGCTCACAAAGTTCTCGCCGACTTTGGTCACCTTGCCTACGATGCCGCCAGTGGTGGCCACTTCATCGCCAGCTTTCAGTGTTTCCAGCATAGACTTGTGTTGCTTGGCCTGTTTAACTTGCGGGCGAATCAGCATGAAGTAAAACAGAACAAAAATCACCACCATGGGCAAAAAGCTCATGATGTCGGTGGCTGGGGCCGCAGCGGCGTAAGCGTTGCTGATAAACATATACTTGAGTTCCTGAATGAATCTACGAAATAACTCACGATTCTAGCACATGCTTAAGAAGAATATATGTCGGGCCGGGTGGAGGAGGGTTGGCGGCGGTGTTGAGGGGCTGTTTGTCTTTAGGGTAGATGGCTGTGTGTATCAACCGCCTTCTTGAGTGCTATGCTGCGGTGGCATGTGGTTTGGGCCCCACCTGCCGCGCCGAGCAACGCAGGCGGGTCAGGGGATTTCGGCCATCGGCTGTCTGAATCCCGCAGCAGGTCGCGAAGCGTGTGGCCTGCCAGGTTGAGTTTCGATGGACGCCTGGCCGGCCGAGTCGCGCAAGGGAAAAGCGGAAGTTGGGGTGCCTTTTCTTTTGGTTTCTTTTCTTTGGGCACGCAAAGAAAAGAAGCTCGCCCACAGGCGAAATTGCTTTTAGCTCATGGCCTGCGTTGCTCGGCGTGGCAGATGGGGCTCGTGCACGCGTGGGATACCGCCGAGTACTTATCACGCAAAATCAAATTGTGCGGTCGTGAAGGGGGCTATCGTTTCTCGGCTCGCTTTTTGGCAAATTCGGCCTTAAACGCCTCAAACCGGTTTTCCTCAATCGCGGCGCGCATGCCTTGCATCAACACCTGATAGTAGTGCAGGTTATGGATGGTGTTGAGGCGAGCGCCTAGTATCTCGCCAATACGGTGCAGGTGGTGCAGATAAGCGCGGCTGAAGTGCTGACAGGTGTAACAGTCGCACTCATCATCCAGTGGGCGGGTGTCAGTTTTGTAGCTGGCATTTTTGATTTTAACGTCACCGTACTGCGTAAACAGCCAGCCATTGCGGGCATTGCGTGTGGGCATGACGCAGTCAAACATGTCGATGCCGTAGCTGACCGCGTCCACCAAGTCTTCCGGCGTGCCAACCCCCATCAAGTAGCGGGGTTTGTCTTTTGGCATTTGCGGCGCGGTATGGGCCAATATGCGCAGCATGTCCTCTTTGGGCTCGCCCACAGAGAGTCCGCCGATGGCGTAGCCGTCAAAGCCAATCGCCTCCAATCCCTGGCGGGAAACGTCGCGCAGGTCTTCATACATGCCGCCTTGTATGATGCCAAACAGGGCGTTGCCATTGGTGGGTGCGCTGTCTGCACGCTGCTGGCGTACCTCTTCAGCGCCGCCCGTCATGGTCAGGGTGTGCGGGATGGTGTGTGTCTGGTAAACGTCGAAGGCATCACGACTACGTTGCGCCCAGCGCAA
>CAYTIV010000107.1:0-7063 GCA_964437895.1 uncultured Methylotenera sp. | reverse complement strand
ATTGCCCTGTATGAGATTCGTCGTCAGCGTGTGCTGGCTGGCGGCAAAGCATAGTCTTTAGTTTCTCTATGTTGACCTTGCGTGATTTGTGGCAGCAACTGCGCCTGCAATCCCGGCGTTTGTGGCTGGGGCAGGGGCTGGCATTTCTGGGCGCCGTAGTGGCGGTGCCTATTCCTCTGCTGATGCCTTTGCTGGTTGATGAAGTCCTGCTACATCAGCCAGGCAAACTCACGCAACTCATGGCCTGGCTGCTCCCTGCCGATCGGCTGGGGCCGATTGCCATCATCTTGCTGGTCACGCTGCTGACCATGAGTTTGCGCCTGGGCAGTGTGCTGCTGGGCGTTGCCACTACGCGTATCTTTGTCGGACTCTCGAAGCAAGTGACACTGGGCGTGCGCCAGACATTGCTGGACAAACTTTCCCGCATTCGCATGCAAGTCTATGAAAGCCTGGGGGCAGGCCAGATCACGGCACGCTTGCTGACAGATATTGAAACGCTGGACAAATTTCTGGGTGAAACCATCGCCAAGGTGCTGGTGGCTGTGCTCAGTGTCATCGGTGTCGCCGTGGTGTTGCTGTGGATGCACTGGCAGCTGGCGCTGATTATCCTGCTGCTGAACCCGTTTGTGATTGCGCTGACCATGGTCTTGGGCAAAAAAGTCAAAGTATGGAAGCAGCGTGAAAACAGTGCGTTTGAAATGTTGTCACAATCAGTGACTGAAACACTAGAAGTCATGCAGCAATTGCGTGCCAGCAACAGCGACAAGCGTTTCCTGGATAAAGCCAAGCAGGCCGCCGAAGCCGTAAGGGCCGCGGCGACGGCTTCCGGCTGGAAGTCAGATGCTTTATCACGCTTATCGTTTGGTATTTTCCTGTTTGGCTTTGAGATTTTCCGCGCGGTGGCGATGCTGATGGTGGTGTTTTCTAACCTCTCCGTTGGGCAAATGATCGCGGTATTTGGCTATTTATGGTTCATGATGGGGCCGGTGCAAGAGCTGTTATCAGTGCAGGTTTCTTATTTTGCCGCCAAAGCTGCACTCGGCCGGATCAACCAGGTGCTGGCGGCTGACGAAGAGCCACATTATCCTGCGCAGGTGAATGGGTTTGCCACGCAAAGCCCGGCCGCGATTCGTTTGCAGCAGGTAACGTTTGCCTATGGTGAAGGCAGCCCGATTCTGGAAGATGTAACCCTGGAAATTGCACCTGGTGAGCAAGTGGCACTGGTGGGTGTGTCTGGCGCGGGCAAATCTACATTGGTGCAATTACTGCTTGGGTTGTACGCACCCAGCCGTGGCCAGATTCTGTTCAACGGGCAAGCCATAGAACAATTGGGCTATGCACAAATCCGCGAGCACCTGGGTGTAGTGTTACAACAACCCATGCTATTTAACGATAGCGTGCGGCAAAACCTGAGCCTGGACCAACCGTATGCGGATGATGCATTGTGGCAAGCGCTGGAAGTGGCGCAATTGGCGCAGTTTGTGCGTGACCTGCCAGAAGGATTGGACACGCAACTGGGTCGTAGCGGCGTACGTTTGTCTGGTGGCCAGCGTCAGCGGCTGGCGATTGCGCGCATGATGCTCAAACAGCCACAAGTCGTGATTCTGGATGAAGCGACTTCCATGCTAGATACCCACACCGAAGCCTTGCTGCATCAGGCCATGCGCACGTTTTTACGTGGCCGCACCACCATTATCATTGCCCATCGACTGTCGGCGGTAAAAGAGGCTGATCGCGTACTGGTATTTGACGGCGGCCGTATTATCGAGGAAGGGCAGCATGAGACGCTGGTCAAGCAGGCTGGCAGCGTGTATCAGCGCTTGTATGGGCAGCAGGGGTAGTGTTGTTCATGCAAGCTTACACTAAGGGATACTCATAGACTTCAAATTTAACTTCCGGTGGATCAATTGGTGCATATGTTCCGTCAGCATTTTTTTTGACAAATCGAAGCTGGACGCTGCTCATTGACGTGCAATATTTTGGGTTAAACCCAAGTCGCGCGGTTGGTTCGAAATAGTTTTGGCTTTCTAGAGTTTCCCCCTGCCAATTGAGATTTATGTTGTGATGGTTTAGCCAAAATTTTATTGCTGTTGCCGAGGTTTCCATGAGGTCATGAGAACCTAGCGATTTATGCTCAATGCAAATAATATTCCGGATAAAACGAAAACCCAATAGTTCAGAGAATTCAAATGTTGCCGAAACAATGATGGGGCTATTCCGCTCTTCTTTTCGTAGACTTCCATGCTTCCAATAATCACCAGCATCTGCAATGATTTTTTGTGCTGGACATGATTCGTTAGCTTGGTTGTCGTCAATGGAAGAGAAGTCTATTTGATGTCTGATGGAAACTACGATTCCACCCGCCAGTCTGGTTATATCTGAGAGTTCTGGCTGGAAAGCAAAGTTTTGACAAAGTAATGAGTTGAGTTCATTCCAAGGCTTAATAATGTCATTGATAAAGCGCTGCTGATTCATAGAGTGGTCAAACATTTTAATTAAGGGGCGTCGTTAAGCGTCATGCTTGAATGATGTGTTGGACACATTACACGTTTACAGCTTGTCCAAATACTTCAGTTTGCCAAGAGCCTTCTCTGCAATGATTGTCGATTTTAGGGCGGATTATCCGTAATTCGTAACAATAACGTCTGATATATCACCAATTGCTATAGTTATTTCTTCATTAAGCTAGTGTGTAAATCTTGCAGAGATATTTATGGCATGCGTGACACTTCGTGACCAGGTTTGGCTGTTTCACCAAGACTATTGAGGACATGTGTAATTTCCCCAGTACCGCCCAATGAGACGCTGGTCATGCGCTGGAATTGAATCTGCGCACTCACTGGCGCTTCAATCGCGCTATTGAGTTTGACGCTGGTATTGTCATTGAAGAAGCAATATACGCCCATGCCTATCGCTTTGTGGCGTGTCACCTGGTCGCCCACTTTATAAGACGCAAAACCATTGACGCTGCCATTCATCCAGCTTTGCTGATCCGGCACATCATAAGGCGCTTCACTTTGGTAGAAATAAACCGCGCCATTATCACCGTTCCATACCGTTTGGTAGTCATGAAAATGCTCAACAAACAAGCCATACATGGTCACATCATCGCCATTGACGACGAGGCCGTGCTTGGTCTTGTTGCTGGCCCAGCCAATGCCGTTACCATGATCGCCGCGCCATACCCACAGGTTGTCGCCAATCACATGGTTGCTGTTAATGATGACGCTATGCGTGGCATTACCAACAGCCGCGCCGCCTACGCGGAAAAACACATCATGTAAGGTAGTTGGATTGCTTGCATGGCTGGTCGTGCTTTTTTGTTCGCCAATTTGCAGCAGCACCTCAGAATTCTTTTCACCAGCGTCGAATAATACGCCGCCCAGCTTCACGCCATCGACATCCGCAATCGACATGGCAATATTGCCAGCTACGGGTTTTAGTGTGGCAATGCCTAAGCCAAGGATCACGGTATTGGCGTGCTTCACTTGCAGTGGTTTGTTGAGGTTGTAGATGCCTGGTGTTAGCAGCAAGTGTTTGCCGCTACTAAGTGCGGTGTTGATACTGTCTGCAGTATCAGTCGCCGCCTTGGCAATATAAAATTGTGACAGTGGCAAGGTTTCGCCTTGTGGGTGTGCTTGTTGCCATGAAATACCTTGCGTATCGGCGTGCAGCGCGGGTACGAATACCTGGTAAACGCCTGCGCCGTCTATGGTCAGGAATGGTTTTTCACGCACGAGCGGGGTTTTCTCGACCACGGTATAAGGTGGGGTAGGCCAGTGTTCGCCATCAGGTGCGTTTTTTACCCCCACAAATACCATATTCCAGTTGGCATTGGTCCAGCTACCAATGGTTGAGTTCCTGGTCAGCCATTGTTGTTGGGTGCCCGAGTTGATTTGCTGGTCAATCAGGCTGTCAGCAATAAAGCCGCCGCTGGACCAGCCGCCGTTGTCGTCGAGCAACATATTGCCACGCACATGAATGCGGCGCAGCGGCGCGGCTTGTGACACGGCCCACTGCATGGTGCCATTGTCAGGCGTCACCGACAGGTTTTCTACACTGCGCCAGAAGTTTTGCGTGGCATCTTCTTCATGCCAGGCCGCTTCTACCTGTATGCCACCTTGCAGCATGACATCATCAGGAAACTGCCCCAGCCCCAGCAGTTGGGTATAAAAGCCGAGTTTGACTTTATTGTGGTAAACGCCAGGTTTAAACAGCACAGCGTAGCGCTCAGGACCAAACTGGTTAGCTTCCTGCTGTTTGAACAAACTGTCCAGTTTGTTTTGGATCGCATCCGGCGACATACCAGGATCCAGAATGATGACATTGGCACCAAAGTCAGGTGTCACTGGCTGCGCCTTTTTGGCATCGGTCGCCTGGCAGCCAAGTAACAAGAGGGCGGCAAATCCGACGCTGAGCGTTTTAAATGTTAAAGAGTCTGGCAAAAAAGAACGCATAAACAGGGGGCTTTCAATCGAAATCATTTCATACATGACCGCAACACGGCCTATGAAATTCCATTTTTTTCATTTTCTATACATTGCCGGGTGTGTGTGGCAATACGATGATATGCCATGGTCTAACCCAGGTTCAGGGTGCTCAATGTGTCGCTGCGCACGCGGGCGAGTAAGCTGGCATCGTCAATCAGCGATTCACCAAAAGAAGGAATCAGGGATTTCAGTGAGTCTTGCCATTCGCTGCTTTGCATACGGCTGGCGAAACAGCGTTGCAGGACGTCGAGCATGGCTTTGACGCTGACTGAGGCACCGGGTGAGGCGCCCAGCAGGGCAGCCAGGCTGCCATCGGCACTGGCGACAATCTCAGTGCCGAACTCCAGTTTCCCCCAGTTTTGATGGCAGCGTTTGATGATTTGCACACGCTGCCCGGCGTGCGCTAGCTGCCAGTCCTCACTGCGGGCATCCGGTAAAAATACGCGCAAGGACTCCATGCGTTGCTCATGGTTTTGAAAGACCTCTTTAATCAGGTACTTGGTCAAATCCATATTGTGGCGGCCAGCACCCAGCAAGCTCTTCAGGTTTCTGAATTTGACTGATTTCGCCAGGTCAAAACGCGAACCCTGTTTGAGAAAGCGGGTGGTGAATCCGGCATAGGGGCCAAACAATAACGCGGGCTGGCCTTGTATCATGCGGGTGTCCAGGTGTGGCACGGACATCGGCGGCGCGCCGACGGCTGCCTGGCTGTATACTTTTGCGTGATGCGTGTTAATGAGTGCGGGATTGTTGCAAATCAGCCATTGACCACTGACCGGGAAGCCGCCATAACCGTGTGCCTCTGGGATGCCGGATTGTTGCAGCAAAGGCAGTGCACCGCCGCCCGCACCCAAAAAGACAAATTTGGATTGATAAGTTTGCGATTGCCCTGAAGGCAGGTGCTGGATATGCAACTGCCAGCTGTTTTGCGCACCTTGCTGTTGTTGCTTGAGTTTTGTCACGCGCGATTGCGTCAGCAAGGTGAAGTTCGGGCGTGTTTTCAGGTAAGCCACCAGTTGGCGCGTGAGTGCGCCAAAATTGACATCCGAACCATGTGCGACACGGGTGGCAGACATCTTGCCGGCAGGCTGTCGGCCAGCCATCATCAATGGTACCCAGTCATTGAGTGTGTTGGCCTGGTCACTCCATTGCATTTCGGCAAATAGCGGATGCGCTTGTAATGCCTCAAAGCGTTTGCGTAAGAAAGCAGCATCACTTTCGCCCCAAACTGCACTTAAATGCGGCACGCGCTGAATAAAATCAGCTGCATTTAACACGCCTTCTTTGACCAGGCTGGACCAGCATTGCAGGGAGACCTCGAATGCTGCGTTGATTTCGAGTGCGCGACGAATCTGGATGTCGCCATTTTTATCTTTGGGAGTGTAATTGAGCTCACAATAACCAGCGTGACCGGTGCCTGCATTATTCAATGCATCCGAGCTTTCGAGGGCAACATCATCAAGTTGCTCTACCATGCAAATATGCAGGGTTGGGTCGAGCCGATGTAGCAGAACTGCCAGCGTGGCGCTCATAATGCCGCCACCGACCAGCAATACATCGAGATCAGTTGTTGCCATGGTATGTGATTCCCCCGTGTTGAGGCGTCTGGATGTCAAACGCACAATCATAATGCCGCCGCGCATTATAATATAAATCGAAAAACACGCTGCATCGGCTACATAGAATCGCCTGCAAAGCCGCTGCAATCGCGATTGCACAAACTTGTCAACAATAGGCTTTTGCGGTAATCTCTAACATTCACCAGAAATGGTTTAAAACTAGAAAAAAACGAATCCTGACTTGAAGTTAGGGCAAACAGTTCGCAAGCCTCATTGTGTTTTGATGCGGGTGTTGTAATGCGGCAAGTTTCCCCTAAACGTGGCAAGTAGTCAGGCTCACTGTGGAACACATGATTGGGGTGCGTATGAAAAATCCGCTGGAATCAGTTGTCGGGTCCGTCATTTCAGGGTTGCTGTTAACCCTGGCTCTGGTTTTTTTCCTTAAAAATTTCATTGTGGCAGGGGGCTGATCCATGGAACTGGTACCAGCACTCGCGCGATGGATACATTTTCTGGCAGGCATTACCTGGGTCGGCCTGCTTTATTATTTTAACCTGGTACAAATGGCAGGCCTGAAGGCTGCCGCTGCGGATGGAACAGCCGCCGGGATTAATAAACATATTGCCCCACGCGCCTTGTTATGGTTTCGCTGGTCAGCTGTCGTGACCTGGCTGGCCGGTGCGGCTTTGCTGGGGCCGCATTTTGTTGATGCCTTTGCATTGCGTAACGGATTTGAGCTGATAGGTGTGGGTGCCTGGCTGGGTACGATTATGCTGTTTAATGTCTGGGTGCTGATTTGGCCCAACCAGAAAAAGATTCTGGGTATGGTTGCCGCTGATGATGCGGCAAAAAATAAAGCGCGACGTGTGGCCATGCTGGCATCACGTACCAATTTGATGCTCTCCTTGCCCATGCTGTTCTTTATGGCCAATGGACTTAGTCATCGTGCAGTATTAGGTTTTTAGCGGGTTTAAGACGTTTACGGCGGCTTAAGCCGCCGTTTTTGTTTTTTGA
>CAYTIV010000106.1:0-7096 GCA_964437895.1 uncultured Methylotenera sp. | reverse complement strand
GGCCACGATTGATAGCCTGACACAGATCCCCAACCGGCATTCGTTTTATAACCGGGCCAAGGCCATGATTCAGCAAGCAGACCATATGGGCGAGCCGCTATGTTTTCTGATGCTGGATATAGACTTTTTCAAAATCATTAACGACACCTATGGCCACCCGCAAGGGGATCAGGTGCTGGTCGCCTGTGCACGCAGCATAGAACACACCATTCGAGAAAAAGACCTGCTGGGCAGACTGGGAGGTGAGGAGTTTGCGGTGGTGCTGCCAGGCACCCGACTGGAAGAGGCCCTAGTGATTGCCGAGCGGATTCGCGCCGCGATTGCCGAACAGTCATTCCAACCAGCGCTGGGCGGCCATCCGTTCCGTACCACCATCAGCATAGGCATCTCCAGTGCTGCCGGGACGATTTACGCCTACGAGCTACTGTACAAGCATGCCGATCTGGCGCTTTACGAAGCCAAACAGACCGGCCGTAACCGCGTGGTATGCTACAGCGGTCAGATGCCTTCAGGTGATTAACCCGCACACACGGCGGCCATCACTGCCCAAATAGCGATTGCCACAACTGCAACACCGCCTGACGTTCAGGCTGCAATTCGTCTTCGGGCACAATGGCCTCTTGCCCTTGTAGCTTGGTGTGGTGTATGCGCGGGCGGTACTCACGATAGGCCGCGGCGACCTGGTCAGCCAACGCAGCAGAGACAATCAGCCCCAGGCTGGCACAACGCTGCAACAAGGCAATATTGCCAATATTCTCGGTCAACGACGGGAAGTGCGCCGCCTGCGACAGCACCAGATACTGCACCATAAACTCCACGTCTATGATGCCGCCCACCCCTTGCTTGATATCAAAGCGACCGGCCTTGGGTTTATGCGCCTCCCGCATTTTTTCGCGCATCTGCACGATCTCTTGCTTAAGTGTGACCGGGTCACGCACCTGACACAACAGCGCATCCCGGATCTGCTCAAAAGCAGCCACAATAGTGGGCTCGCCAGCCACCCCACGCGCCCGCGTGATGGCCTGATGCTCCCAGACCCAGGCCTTGTGTTGCTGATACTCGCGAAAGGCTTCGACCGAGCTCACCAGCAAGCCACTGTTTCCATCTGGACGCAGCTGCAAATCGGTCTCATACAGCAAACCAGCATTGGTCAGTGTGTTAAACCAGGTATTCAGTCGCTGCGCAAACCGCGCATATACCTCCTGCGCCTGGTCTGCAGAATCATCAAATAGAAAAATAATGTCCAGATCGGACAGATAGCCCAGCTCCTTCCCGCCCAGCTTTCCGTAACCAATCACGGCAAACTGCGGCTGCTCACGGTGCCGGAAAGACAGGTTCTGCCATACCGTCTGCACGCTCACCTGCAGGATAATCTCGGCCAACAGGCTAAGGTCGTCAGAAATAGCCTCCAGCGACAGTGCCGTCATCAGATCCTGCGCAGCGATTTTGAGCACATTGGCGTGCTTAAAATGCCGCATGGCATCCATTTGCGCCTCCACATCGCCGGCTAGCTGCTGCATATGGCGTGTCAGCTCGGCCTTGAGCTGCGGCGCATCCAGCCGTTTAAACAGGGTTTGTTTATTGAGGAGCTCATCGAGCAGAATCGGGTGTGCCGATACATATTGCGCAATCCAGGGGCTGGCCGCACATAATTTGACGATCAGTGACAAGGCATCCGGAAACTCGGCCAACAAGGCCAGGTAGCTGGCGCGCCGGCAGATACTCTCTAGTAAATCCAGCGTGCGGATTAATGCCTGGTCAGGCGTGGTGTTTTGCTGTTGCACCGCTTCACGCAACAGCAAGGGCATCAGCTGATCCAAGCGGCGGCGGCTTTGCTCTGGCAATTGCTGGATTTTCTGACTATTACGCGTACTCTGCAGCAACTGCACCATATCCGCCGCACGCGTGTAGCCTTGCTCCGTCAGCCACTGTTGCGCCTGCTCGGCGCCCAGCGTCCCTTGCCATACGGCCGCCTCTTGTTGCAGGTCATCACTGCGCTCATCCCTGAAGGTATCATCAAAATAGCGCTGTACGCGATCACGGTGCAGATTCAGCTCAGCGATAAACGACGCCCAGTCCGGCTGATGCAGCATTTGCAATAAATAGGCACGGTAGGTGTCAGAGGTCGGCAAATCCTGTGTCTGCTGATCATCGATATACATCAGCCGGTGTTCCAGATTGCGCAAATAGATATAACTCTGCTTGAGCGCCTCCACATCTGCGGTCGGCAGCATCTGTCGCGCGGCTAGGCAGTCGAGCACGGCTAGGGTGGGCTTGATTTGCAAATCAGGGACCTGTCCGCCACGAATCAGTTGAAACAGCTGGGCAATAAACTCGACTTCACGAATGCCGCCCCGCCCCAGCTTGATATTGTCGGACAACCGGCGCTGCACGACATCGCGCTGGATCTGCACCTTAAGGTCACGCATGGAAGCGTAGGCATTAAAGTCCAGATATTTACGGAACACAAACGGCTTCATCAACCGCGTCAACGCGGCATCAGGCCCGTAAACTACCCGGCCTTTAATCCAGGCATAGCGCTCCCACTCGCGGCCATAGTTCTGATAGTAATCTTCCAGCGCATCCAGATTGCATACCAGCGCGCCCTCAGAGCCAAATGGGCGCAGCCGCATATCGACGCGAAACACAAAACCATCTGCAGTGACTTCATCGAGCGCGGCAATGACTTTTTTACCTAGTCGCGTAAAAAAGTCCTGATTACTGATAGTTTTTTCACCATCCGTCACCCCTTCATGCGCGTAGGCAAAAATCAGATCAATATCAGAAGAAACATTCAGTTCGCGCCCACCCAGCTTGCCCATGCCCACCACAATCAGTGATTGTACCTGCCCCTGCGCATCTCTGGGCTCGCCATAGGTCTGCACCAACTTGGCATGGTAGTACGCGGCGGCGGCGGCAATCGCTGACTCAGCCAGTGCACTGGTGATCTCCACCACCTCGGCAAAATCTGCCAGCCCATTCAGGTCGCGCACGATCATATGGGCCATCAAACGCTGCCTCAGCTGTCTGATTTGTTGTAAAAAAACAGATTCTTCAAGATCTTTTTCATATAAAAACAAAGCATTAACATCTTGAGTCTTATATGTCTTATATAAGTTATCTAACAAATCAGTTACAAAATCTGTATGTTTTGTGACGAATCTGGCAAAAAAAGGACTGCAAGCAGCCGCATGTAGCAAATACGCCGCTTCTGTAGACGGGACCTGCTTTTCTGTTAGAATTTGTGCAAGCTGTTGCATGAGTTTTTGCTCTTGTAGTGGAAGGTGTGCTCGGAGAGTTTGTCAATCAGAACCAGAATAATAATACCTGAGGTTCGCTCACCATTTTGTTTTGCACTTTACATTTTTGACATTGATTTTTGGGGGACGCTATGTCTATCGAATCCGTACTTCATGAACACCGCATATTTGCGCCAGGCAAGGAGTTTTCCAGCCATGCAGCGGTCGCCAGCATGGAGGAATACCAACGCTTGTGCCAAGAAGCCTCTCAAGACTATGAAGGATTCTGGGCCAGACTCGCCCGTGAATTATTGATTTGGCACAAGCCATTCACAAAAACACTGAACCAGGACAACGCCCCTTTTTACAAGTGGTTTGAAGATGGCGAACTGAATGTGTCTGCTAACTGCCTGGACAGACACCTGCAGACTATTCCTAACAAGACGGCCATCATTTTTGAAGCCGACAACGGGGATGTCAGCACCGTCACCTACAAAGCGCTGTACCATCAAGTGTGCCAGTTTGCCAACGGGCTTAAATCCCTGAACCTGAGCAAAGGTGATCGCGTCATTATTTACCTGCCGATGGGCGTGGAAGCGGTCGTCGCCATGCAGGCTTGTGCGCGTCTGGGCATCATACACTCAGTGGTGTTCGGCGGCTTTTCTGCCAAGAGCCTCAACGAGCGCATTATCGATGCGGGCGCCGTCGCGGTGATTACGTCTGATGGTCAGTTCCGCGGTGGCAAAACCCTGCCACTGAAACAGGCCGTGGACGAAGGCATCGCTATGGGTGGCTGTGAGAGCATCCGCCACATGGTGGTCTTCAAAAAAACCGGTCAAGACATCAGCTGGAACAACCAGTGCGTCTGGTGGCATGACCTGATTCAAGGTCAGGCTGACACCTGTGAACCGGTGATGGTGGATGCTGAGCACCCATTATTCCTGCTCTACACTTCAGGCTCGACCGGCAAACCCAAAGGCGTACAACACAGCTCCGCCGGCTATCTGCTGCATGCCATGAACACCATGCGCTGGACGTTCGATATCAAACCAGAGGATATCTACTGGTGTACCGCTGACGTGGGATGGATTACCGGCCACAGCTATGTGACGTATGGCCCGTTGGCCATGGGGGCCACCCAAGTCGTATTCGAAGGCATTCCCACCTATCCGAATGCGGGTCGCTTCTGGGAGATGATTCAGCGCCATAAAGTCAGCGTGTTTTACACGGCCCCCACGGCCATCCGTTCACTGATCAAAGCGGGTGAAACCGATTTCACCACACACCCCAACCATTTCGACTTGTCCAGCCTGCGCTTATTGGGCACGGTGGGTGAACCCATCAACCCCGAAGCCTGGATGTGGTACTACGAGCAAGTGGGCGGTAACCGCTGCCCTATCGTCGATACCTTCTGGCAGACCGAAACCGGCGGCCACGTGATTACTCCGCTGCCCGGCGCCACCCCACTGGTGCCAGGCTCATGCACGCTGCCCTTCCCCGGCATTGATATTGATGTGGTGGATGAAACCGGCAAAGAAATCAATTGGGGCAATGGTGGCCTGCTGGTGATCAAAAAGCCTTGGCCATCCATGATACGCACCATTTATAACGACCCTGAGCGCTACAAAGCCAGCTACTTCCCAGCGGAACTAGGTGGCAACCTGTATCTGGCAGGGGATGGCGCCGTCCGTGATGTAGATACCGGCAACTTCACCATCATGGGCCGTATCGATGATGTGCTGAACGTTTCTGGCCATCGTCTGGGCACTATGGAGATCGAATCGGCCCTGGTAGCCAACCATCTGGTGGCTGAGTCCGCCGTGGTGGGCAAACCGCATCCGATCAAAGGCGAGTCTGTGGTGGCTTATGTCGTACTCAAGGGCAAGCGCCCAGAAGGCGAAGAAGCCAAGAAAATCGTCGCTGAACTGCGCGACTGGGTGGGCAAGGAAATCGGTCCGATTGCCAAGCCTGACGAGATCCGCTTTGGCGACAACCTGCCCAAGACACGCTCAGGCAAAATCATGCGTCGCCTGCTGCGCAGCCTGGCCAAAGGCGAGGAAATCACTTCGGATATCTCCACGTTGGACAACCCGGCGATTCTGGAGCAACTGAAGCAGCCGGTAAACTAACACGCTTAAGCAGATAAACGCATAGCGTTTATCTGCCATACGGCACCGCTGACTAAGTAAGGAACGCTGATGGAAGGCTTGATCATTCTGCTGGTATTTGTGGCCGTGGCCATCTTCCTGATGCGAAAATAGTCCGGCCAAGTCCTTGATTAGGTTAGAATAGCGCTTTTTTCAAAAGCGCTATTTTTTCATGTCCAGTTTGCAGCAAGAAGTTCAACGCCGCCGTACCTTTGCCATCATCTCTCACCCGGATGCCGGTAAAACCACTCTGACCGAGAAACTGCTGTGGTTTGGCGGCGCCATTCAGGTGGCCGGTGAAGTCCGTGGCCGCAAGGCAGCACGCCACGCCACCTCAGACTGGATGGAGCTGGAGAAACAGCGCGGCATTTCCGTGACCTCTTCCGTCATGCAGTTTCCCTACCGCGAGCACATGGTCAATCTGCTGGACACCCCCGGCCATGATGACTTCTCGGAAGATACCTACCGCACACTGACCGCCGTGGACTCGGCCGTGATGGTGATCGACTCGGTCAATGGGGTGGAAGCGCAAACCATCAAGCTGCTCAACGTCTGCCGCATGCGCGATACGCCTATCATCACCTTCATCAACAAGCTGGACCGCGAGAGCCGCGCCCCCATTGAGTTGCTGGACGAAATCGAAACCACCCTCGGCATGGAGTGCGCGCCCATGACCTGGCCGATCGGGATGGGCAAGACCTTCCGCGGCGTGTATAGCCTGGTCAACGACAGCATTCTGTTCTTTGACCCGCGTGCCGAAAAAGGCACCTCTGAGACCATACAGGGGCTAGATAACCCGCGCTTGGATGAACTGATCGGTTATCAGGCCGAAGAGCTGCGCGTGGATATTGAACTGGTCCGCGGGGCGTCTAACGTCTTTAATAAAGAGCGCTATCTGAGCGGCAAACAGACGCCTGTGTTTTTTGGCTCGGCGGTGAACAACTTCGGCGTGCAATCGCTGCTGGATGCCGTGGTGGATCTCTCACCGCCGCCGCAGGCCCGTCTCACAGCGACGCGCAAAGTCGACGCGGGCGAGGAGAAATTCTCCGGCTTCGTTTTCAAGATTCAGGCCAATATGGACCCCAAACACCGCGACCGCATTGCGTTTTTGCGCGTGTGTTCTGGCCGCTTTGAGCGCGGCATGAAGATCAAGCAGGTGGCCTCAGGCAAGATGCTCAACGTCAACAACGCCATCACGTTTATGGCGCAAGATCGTACCATCATGGATGAAGCCTACTCTGGCGATATTATCGGTATCCCCAACCACGGCACCATCAAACTGGGTGACACCTTTACCGAAAACGAAGCACTCAAGTTCATCGGCATCCCTTCTTTTGCGCCGGAGTTTTTCCGCCGTGCCCGCATTAAGAACCCGATGAAAATGAAACAGCTGCAAATTGGCCTCAAACAACTGTCAGAAGAAGGCGCCGCGCAACTGTTCCGCCCCTTGCTCTCTAATGACCTGATTCTGGGCGCGGTGGGTATGTTGCAGTTCGATGTAGTGGCGCACCGCTTGGAGCACGAATATGGCGTGGATATGGTGTTTGAGCCATACGACTGTTACACCGCGCGCTGGCTCAAGGGTTCTGACGCCGACCTGAAAGCGATTGCCGACAAGTATGGCTTCAATGTGGGCTTGGACAGCGCCGATGATTATGTCTATCTGGCGCCTAACCGCGTTAACCTGCAAATGGCACAAGAACGCTACCC
>CAYTIV010000105.1:0-7103 GCA_964437895.1 uncultured Methylotenera sp. | reverse complement strand
GTGGTGACGTGGTCGCCATCCCGACAGAAACCGTATATGGATTGGCCGCCGACGCGCGCAATGAACTGGCGATTGCCAAAATATATGCGACGAAAAAGCGTCCGGCCAACAATCCGCTGATTGTGCATATTGCAAGCGCGGCGCAAGTGACCGAATGGGCAAGTGAGTTTTCGCCATTGGCGCAACAGCTGGCAGCAACCTTCTGGCCCGGACCGCTGACTTTGGTATTACCGGCACGTGCAGAAGTTTCGCAGAGTGTTCGTGCTGGCGAACCCACCGTTGCCTTGCGTGTGCCTGCACACCCGGTGGCACTGGCCTTATTATATGATAGCGGCCTGGGCCTGGCGGCGCCTTCTGCCAATCGATATACGCAATTGAGCCCAACCACGGCTCAGCATGTGGAGTCTGGCCTAGGTGTCGATACTCCAGTGCTGGACGGCGGCGATTGCCAAGTTGGGATAGAATCCACCATCGTCAGTGTGCATGGCGATACATGGCAATTACTACGGCCAGGCATGATCGCGGCCACGGCGATCGCCGCGATTGCGGGCAAGCCCGCAGCGCAACCTAGCACGCAAACCCCAAAGGCACCTGGACAGCACTTATTGCACTACTCACCGCGCACTCCTTGCCGGCTGTTTACATCCAAAGAAGCCATGCTACGCTATGCGCAAACTAGGCCAACGGCAGCGGCTTTGCTGTTTGGCGATGAGCAGCAGATCACACAGCAAGATATTTACCTGCCGCACGACCCGGCGCTGGCGGCAGAGCAATTGTATGCAGCCCTGCACCGACTGGACGCCGCCCAAGCAGACGTCATCTTAATTGAAACGCCCCCTGCGGCGCCTGGATGGGAGGCCTTGCGTGACCGTTTGCAGCGTGCGGCTTACCAAGGACACGACCAAAATGATTGAGTCCATCCGGCATGACTGGCACAATAGGGTGCAATTTGATTGACCGCCTCTTATTAGAACAAGATACACACAATGAAAAACTTCTCTCAACATTTAATGATCGTCATCGCCTCCACTGTATTGTTTGGCTGCGCCAGTTTTGAATTTCCAAGTATGTTTGAAAAGGGCACCAAAGAGTTACCGCGATACGGCAAAGAGGCTATCCATTATCAATGCGAGAACTACCAGACTTTTGGCCTGAAGCTCTCGGCCAATGGCGACGAAGCCTGGGTAATGCTGCCTGACCATGAAATTGGATTAACAAGAGATACCAATGACAAGCAGTTATATCATTACGGCACTATGGATTTGCGACTGAATGGCGATCAAACCACACTGGATGATAGCGATCATTTGCATTTCAAAGGCTGCAAACCTGCAGAGACCAAGAAATAACGCTGGGAAAGCAGATTAAAAAAACCCTGCAACGCAGGGTAAATACATCGGAGGGGAAACCGACTCTGTTACAGACTGACTACCCCCTCAACCAAGCCAAGCACGCAGCCCAACAAAGGGCCAACCAATGGAATAGCAGACAAGGTACAGACCAGGCTATTCACTGTACCGTCGGTCGTGCTAGTCACGCCACCTAGCAAACCGTACAGATCAAATGCTGCAACTCCCGAAGCAGATTCAATTTCCACTTTTTTCAAGCTTTGAATTGCCATTTAATTGTTGAAAGTGCAACCTCACACCATGCAGCCCTCGACGATTGCGCCACTTGAGGTTTAAAGCAATCCACAAAATGCACACTATCTGCCGACTAAAAAACATAAATTCTGACATCAGCTTGGCATGGTTGCAGACTGACATCAGCGGATAAAGTCAATGGCATGCCGCGGCCACCTGCCCATCAGCTTGGAGTCGCACAATTAATGTTTGCAACGTTGCAGAAATATACTGCTGCGCAACAGGCTGACGCAAAACCGTGTTTGCCTGCAAACGCAGCGAAAACTCTTGCAACTCGCACAGCAGAGCCGCCAAACTTGGATGGTCACGCTCAGCCGGAATATCAAATTCGTTATGGCTGCCATAAGCCTCAAATATCAGCGTCTCCAAACCAACCACCAGCGCCAAAATATGGTCACCGGCAAATGATTGATCGGACAGCAAGGCTAAGGCCTCTTGCCCTTGTAAGCGGCGTATGCCCTCAAAACGCCAATTAGCTTTGCCGTCGAATACCCACTCGGTCATTTCGCGCGGCCCCACCTGAGTGCTCTTAGCCAGTTCACTCGGGTATTCAGTGTATAACGCCTGCATCAACGCACGCAGGTCTTCAGTATGTGCGCTCACGGCCTGTTTAGTGGTTAACTGTGGCACGTGCGCCGTTTTTGTGGCTGGCCGCGCATTAACTGCACTTACACACAGCCACAGTATGGCGATACAAACAAATAACATATAACCGCATCCCTGCCGGCGCAGCATCCATGGCATCATTTACCTTTCAGACGTCTTTAACAAAAAAGCCCGAGTAAATCACTCGGGCTGTTGATATTAGTGATGCAGTCCACGTTTTGAAAGGGCTCAATTCACAAGATTGCCCATGAAATCAGCCTGCGCACATCTCGCAAATATAGGTTAATGAGCCGAAGGCGGCAGTTTGCGAATCTTGGCGACGTCCTGCGCGCTGGTCGCCTCCAGCGGATGATTCCACGCTGTCTGCATAAAACTGACGAGCTGCGCCACCTCCGTGTCATTCAGCATGTGGCGGAATTTCGGCATATTGAACGGTGCCGCCACGCCTTGCGCTTTAAGCTGCGGCGACCCATTTAAAATCACGTTAATCAGTGATGATGGATCCGGGTCCATGACAGCAGGGTTGCCAGCAAGCGGTGATAAATAAGGCGCCACCCCTTTACCATCCTGGCCATGACAGGCGACGCAATATTGTTGATACAGCCTGGCGCCTGGATAACTAGTCAGTGTTTTAAATTGAGCCAGGGTCGCGTTCGGATCATATTGATAAGGTTTTTGATGCTGATCATTGGTCCCTTTGATTGTTTTCAAGTAAGTCGCCATACCGCTTAAATCCTCGGTCGTCATGCCTGCTGTGCTGTTGTTAATGACGGTGGTCATGGTGCCAAACGCAGAACTATGCTGATTCGCCCCAGACTTGAGATAAACCAGAATATCAGCCTCAGACCAGCGGCCAAGGCCGGTATTGTGGTCGCCACGTAAGTTGGTGGCCGACCATCCTTCGAGGGTTTCGCCACTTAAAAAACGATCCGAGACATGCGTCAACCCTTTTTCTTGAAACGCCAGACCACGCGGTGTGTGGCAAGCGCCACAATGCCCCAACCCTTGTACCAAGTACGCACCGCGATTCCAGCTGGCCCCTTTTGAGACATCTGCCTGATATGTCTGCTTATCCAGAAAAATGCGATTCCAAATGGCCAAAGGAAACCTGTAATTCAAGGGCCAGGGAATCTCGCTCGCCTTGTTTGATTGGCGCACAGGTCTTACGCCATGCATAAAGTACAAGTAAATATAGTGAATGTCGGTATCACTGACTTTGGCATAAGAGGGATAGGGCATGGCCGGGTAAAGATGATGGCCGTCTTTGGCCACCCCGCGCCGCAGGGCGTTAGCAAACTCGGATTCGGTGTATCGACCTATGCCTGTTTCGGCATCAGGCGTGATATTGGTTGTATAAATAGCGCCCACTGGCGTCAGCATGGGCAGGCCACCAGCATAGGGTTTTCCATGCGGTGCAGTGTGACAAGAGATACAATCCCCGACCCGTGCCAGGTACTCCCCCTTTTTGACATCTGCCGGATTGACGGCAAACACGCTCAAAGAGTAAGTAAAAGTGACAACTGCAAGACCAAGTTTCATCAACCCTGATGCCAGATTCATTGCGGCTCCTTATGCTTTCAGTTGTTGACCAATCGGCAGTTTGCGAATGCGTTTGCCTGTGGCCGAGAACACGGCATTGGTTAACGCAGCTCCAATGGCGGCGGTGCCAGGTTCACCAATACCGCCTGGCGCCTCAGCACTTTTAATCAGGTGCACGTCAATCGCAGGTGATTCATTCATGCGTAGCATGCGGTAATCATTAAAATTATTTTGCTGTACCCGGCCATGTTCAATCGTAATTTCGTTGAATAAAACAGCGGTCAGGCCAAAAATGACGCCGCCTTGAATTTGCGCAATCACGGTATCCGGATTCACAGTCATGCCGCAATCCACTGCAGAGACCACGCGGTTAACTTTGACCTCACCCTGATCATTCACCGTAACATCAACCACCATCGCCAAGAAAGTGCCAAACGCATGCATCACAGACACACCGCGGCCCTGCCCTTTTGCGAGCGGCTTACCCCAATCACTCTTGCTCACCGCCGTTTGCAAAGCGTTTTTCAGTCTCGGGCTTTGACTGAGCAAATCCAGGCGGTATTTCACCGGATCGATGTGAGCCAAGTGCGCCAGTTCATCGATAAAACTTTCCACCACGAACGTACCACGCGTCGGGCCAACACCACGCCAAAATGCTGTGGGTACATCCCGCGGCTCTACTCGTACGTAATCGACATACACATTAGGTAAGGCATACGGCAGTTCCGCCGAGACTTCTACGGCATCCGGGTCTACGCCATTTTTGACTAATGGCGGCGCAAAGCGCGCCATAATGGAGGAGCCGACAATACGGTGTGACCATGCAACCGGTTTTCCGTGGGCATCCAGCCCGGCAGAAATGCGATCAAAGTAATAAGGGCGGAACATATCATGCTGAATATCCTCTTCCCGAGTCCAGATCACTTTGACAGGCCCCTTCACTTGCCTGGCCACTTTCACCGCCTGCACAACGCCATCAAACTCTAGCCGTCTGCCAAAACCACCGCCAATCAGGAAGTTATGTAACCTGACTTTTTCAATCGGCATGTTGAGTATTTTGGCTGCCATGCCCTGCGCAAAGGTAGGAATTTGCGTCCCCACCCAAATATCGCAGCCAGAAGCGCTGACTTCTACCGTGCAGTTCATGGGCTCCATCGTGGCATGCGCCAAAAATGGTTGCTCATACTCAACACTGAGTGTTTTATCAGCTTTTTTATATGCACTTGCGGCATTGCCTGTTTTTTTAGCCACTGCACCTGGCTTTTTGGCTGCCTCACGCAAATCTTGAATCAAATCGCGGGTGTTGACCGTAGCGCTTTTGCCTTCATCCCATGTGATCTCTAACGCGCCCAAGCCACGTTTGGCGGCCCAGGTATTCGTGCCAATCACCGCAACCGCATTATCCACCTTGACGACTTGCAGCACGCCCGGCATTGTTAGGGCACGGCTATCATCAACACTGGCGAGCTTGCCACCAAACACGGGACAGGTGGCAATCACCGCGAACTTCACATGGTCCGGGTGCGCATCAATGCCAAACTTTGCCTGACCGTTTGCTTTGTTAGGGGTATCCAAGCGCTTGGCAGAAGTCCCAATCAGTTTAAAGTCTTTAGGGTCTTTGAGGACGACGCTCTTGGGCACCGGCAATTGACTGGCAGCAGCGACTAGCGCACCGTAGCTCAATGTTCGCCCCGATGCATCGTGGTAAACCACCCCCGATTTTGCATAACAGCTAGCCTCAGCCACTTTCCATTTCTTTGCGGCGGCAGTCACAAGTAATGATCGACACACGGCACCCGCCTGACGCATCGGTTCCCACAGTGCGCGGATGGAGGTTGATCCGCCTGTCACCTGCGCGCCCAGCAGCGCATCTGCATAGAGCTTCTCATTGGGCGGGGCATGCTCCAGCTTCACCGTGTGCAGATCCACCTCCAGCTCTTCTGCTAATAGCATCGGAATAGAGGTATATACACCCTGGCCCATTTCAACCTTAGGCATAATCATGGTGACCACGCCAGCCTGATCAATCTTGATAAATCCATTAGGCGCCAGCACGCCCTTGCCGTTGTCCAACTCACTATAGGCCTGGGTTTGCTTGCTTTGGCTCAACGCCGGCAAGCTGATACTTAACACCATGCCACCAGCCGCGGTTGCACTCACTGAGGCGGCTATTTTAAGAAACTGACGTCGAGGAGGATTCGCCACCGTGTATTGATCGGCTAACGCTTGAATAAGCCCTTGTGACATGATCAGACTCCTTCCTTGGCTGCTAACTTGATCGCCGCACGTATACGTGGATAAGTGCCACAGCGACAAATATTGCCTGACATGGCAGCATCGATTTGCGCATCATTCGGCTGAGGGTGTTGGCTAAGCAAAGCACAGGCCGACATTATCTGACCCGACTGACAATAACCACATTGCATCACCTCCTGGTCTAACCAGGCTTTTTGAATTGACTGGCCAGCTGCGGTTTCGCCAACCGCCTCTATGGTCGTTATTTTTTTACCACTCACGGCCGAAATCGGTAAGACACAAGAGCGCGTCGCCTGACCATCCACATGAATCGTGCATGCACCGCATTGCGCAATCCCACAGCCAAACTTGGTGCCTGTCAGGCCGATAATATCTCTGATCGCCCATAGCAGGGGCATATCATCCGGGGCATCTACTTGGTGGGTGGTACCATTGATATTGAGGGTGGTCATGAGTGGGTGTCCTTCCTAGAAAAGCGCATTACAACGAGTGACTGACATGAACGTACGCATTATTCATTTAAATAAATTAATTCATGAACACCCCCAAGAATGAATTAATTTAAATGTCGAATCAAGTCTTAAATTTATTAAATTCTTGCCTAAAACAATGTTAGTTTTTGACTGAAGCGCTCCAGCAAGTGTTTATCCTTAAGTACATGTATAAATCTAAGAACTGTCTAATTTGCGATCTGACGCTGTAAGCGTGTTAAATAATTTCTATTCACTAAAAACATAAATCAATAAAGTCTAATGGGATTTTAGAGTTTACAAATTGGAAGCTGATCGTCGCCTATTAATGCGGGTTGAGCCCACAAACACTTTTTATTTGTAGTGACTTAAATTTCTTTATGCACCAAGCCTTTTCATATAATTTAATCCTCTAATCACTTTTTTTGACTAATAATCAATACTAGCCTGCAAAAAGCGTTTGTCCTTCCATTACAAAAGCGTTTGTCATTGAGTGATTTTAAAGGACAAACGTACAGAGAGGCGATGGTTGCAATTACCGACGAAATCAAAGAAACGAGCTTTGGGCTTCGGGAGAGAGCATCTAATT
>CAYTIV010000104.1:0-7125 GCA_964437895.1 uncultured Methylotenera sp. | reverse complement strand
TAATCGTTTACGTATAGTTATACATAGAAACCTCCAACATTATAACTGAATTTATGGCAGTTGGTTAAGCCTCGTTTTGCGTTAAACACCTACCCCGGCCAAGGATAGCCGCCACCTGCAGCACTATTTTATTGATTAAAATCAAATAATTGTCACGCAAATAGCGCCGGCAGAATCCGGCTTTTACTTTTCAACACCCCCCTTTTCGGGCACAATTCATCTTTTTTGCAAGTAATCAAATTCTCGGGCTTATGAGTTCTGTCACCTCTTTAAACAAAGAACACACCCAGACTCGCTTCGCACAACTCCCTGTAGAGTGGTATCTCCATCCGGAAATTTATGCGCTGGAGCAGGCACAACTATTCTCGCGTTTACCGCAGTATGTAGGCCATACGTGCATGATTCCAGAGGCTGGCGATTACCGCGCTCTGGACTGGATGCACGATGCCATGGCGCTGGTCAATCAGCAGGGTGAAACCCAACTCATCAGCAACATCTGTCGCCACAGGCAAGCGGTGATGCTCAATGGCAAGGGCAATACTGAACATATTGTTTGTCCTTTACATCGCTGGACATATGACCTCAACGGACAGTTGCTGGGGGCCCCGCATTTTGAACAGAACCCATGCCTGCACTTAGAAAAGCAGACATTACAATCTTGGCAAGGACTGCTGTTCAAGGCTTCTGCAACCACAGGGGCCAAGCAGGGCCTGCAGATTGCACAGGTCTTGAAGGATTTGGGTTGCACGCAAGATTTTGACTTTACCGGCTATCAGTTTGACTCAGCGATTGTTGACCACTACGACTTCAACTGGAAAACCTTCATTGAAGTGTATCTGGAAGATTATCACGTCGGCCCCTTCCATCCTGGCCTGAATCAGTTTGTCGATTGCGGAAAATTAAACTGGGAGTTTGGCGAGCACTACAGCGTGCAAACCGTAGGCTACAAGCCTTTGCCAGATTACAGCTTGTCACCCGTTTACAAACGCTGGCAACAAACCGTCACCGACTACCAGCAAGGCAATACGCCAAAATACGGCGCCATCTGGTTTGTCCTGTATCCGTTCTTGATGATTGAGTGGTACCCCAACGTACTGGTGGTCTCGCATATCATCCCTACCGGCATAGAGTCCTGTCAAAATGTAGTGGAGTTTTACTACCCGGAAGATATTGCGCTGTTCGAGCGTGCGTATGCTGAAGCACAACAGGCGGCTTACTTTGAAACCGCGATTGAGGACAAAGAAATCTGCCAGCGTATGCATGATGGTCGCAAGGGCTTGTTCATGCTCGGCAAAGATGAGCGCGGCCCATATCAACACCCCATGGAAACGGGCCTGGAGCACTTTCATCAGTGGTATCGCAGCCAGATGGAGCCCTTTATTCCCACCCATCTTCAGCGCTAGGCTCGCTTGGTGCCCCCGCCTTCTCATCAACGCAGTTGGCAGCCGTGGCGCTGGCAATTAGGCAGTTACTGGATGCTACTGGCCGGCCTAGGATTTGCCATCATGGGGGCGTTTGTCAAAGCAGGGGCGCAACGATTTTCCACCAGCGAGCTAGTATTTTATCGCTCAGCCTTTGGCTTCATCATGATCGCCGCCATTGTTTTACTGCAAGGCAAACCGCTTAAAACGCCGCTGTTAGGAATGCAGATGCGTCGCGGCATCGTTGGCTTTACGGCCTTACTCCTGTTTTTTTATGCCATCGCGCACTTACCTTTGGCCACTGCCATCACCTTAAACTACACCTCGCCAATGTTTCTGGCACTGTTATCACCATGGTTGTTGCAGGCAGAACAAACTCAGGTCGCCGTTAAGCGCAGACGGCTCCAACTGAGTATTGTGGGCGGATTTATCGGCGTTTGCCTGGTACTACAACCTACATTCAACAGCCACCTGCTGGCCGCTGGAGCCATCGGCCTACTGTCTGGCATCGGTGCCGCATTCGCCTACATTCACGTCAAGCAGTTAGGCATGCAAGGAGAGCCAGACTGGAGGACCGTATTTTACTTTACGCTATTGTGCACGGTAGCCAGTGGCAGCTGGATGCTGATTGACCATATGACCCCTCCTCGTTGGCAAGACCTGCCTTTACTGTGCGGGCTTGGCTTATCAGCGACACTCAGCCAACTGGCATTAACACGGGCTTACCGGACAGGCAACACGCTGACCGTGGCCAGCCTGGCCTACAGTACGGTGGTGTTTGCCACGCTACTGGGTGTGCTGATATGGGGTGAATCTCTTAGTGTCTTAGAGATTGCTGGAATGGGTCTGATCGCCGCCTGCGGCATAGCTGCAAGCAAAACCCCGCAGGCAGCCGCCTAAGTATTCTGTCCACGAAAAAGCCATCCTATAGAGGATGGCTTTTGACATCAGGTCAAGCCTAGCAGCAAATGCTGCGTTAGGGCTCCAATAAGCCACATCGCATTGCAATCAACGCGATTTCTGCAGAGTTTTGCGCGTTAAGCTTTTGCTTAATGTTATATAAGTGCGTCCCTACTGTGCGCGGACTCAAGAATAGCGTCTCAGCAATCTCATTGGTGGACTTGCCACGCGCCAACGACATAAACACCTCAAACTCACGCTCACTCAGCACATCCACTGGGTTCTGCTCACCGGATAGTTGCTGGATGGCCATTTGTTGCGCCACACTGGCCTCAATGTACTTTTTGCCTAGCGCTACGCTTCGAATCGCCTTGATCAGCTCCTCCGCAGCACTCCGCTTAGTGACATAGCCCATGGCACCTGCATTGAGCACACGCTTGGGGTGCACGGAGTCTTCATGTGCAGACAGCACTAAAATACGGGCATGGCTATCTTTGGCTAGGATACGCTCGATGGCCTCCATGCCACCGATCCCGGGCATGGTGATGTCCATCACCACCACTTGCGGATGGTGTTCAACGTAAGCTTTAATCGCCGCCTCCCCGCTCTCAGCCTCAGCGATCACTTTAATATCCTGGTCAGACTCCAGTAACATCTTGAAGCCCATTCTGACTACAGCATGGTCGTCTACCAGCATCACACTAATCACGCTTTTCTCTCCCTTTATTTATACTGATTGTATAGGCAATCGAATATCCAGTGTGGTTCCACGGCTGACTTCAGGCTGCGAAATCACTCTAAACTGCCCATGTAGGGCCTGCACCCGCTCGCGCATACCCAACAACCCAAAATGCTGCGACTGGTCAACGGCGTCTAATTGCATGCCCACGCCATCATCATCAATCATCAGGTGCAGCTCGCCCTGCGTTGCCTGCAATTGCACCTGAATGGATTGTGCCTGCGCGTGCTTGATGGCATTGTTCACAGCTTCCTGCACCATACGGTAAATATTGATATTCACATTTTCCCCCATGGACGGAAAATGACCAGACACTTGTAATTGAATCGACAGTTGCGGATGCTGGGCTTGATAACCCGCCACCATGTCACGCAAAGTCTCTACCAAGCCCATATTATCCATGGCCGCAGGCCTGAGCTGCCGAATAATGTTATGCATACCATCGTAAATATGGTTGGCGGCAGCCACAATCATTTGCGCGCTGGCCGCAATCTCCGGGCTACCTTCCTTGCTTTTATTGACAATGGCCACGGCAAAGGTCTTGATTGCCGTCACATACTGCCCCAGTTCATCATGCAGTTCACGTGCCAGGCTGCGCCGCTCATCCTCAATATGCTGCTGAATCAGCTGCGTTAATTGCCGGTTTTGCTCCAGTTGACGCTCGGCATCCAGTGACACCGCCATCTGATTCAAGCTCAAGCCTATGCGGTCAAACTCTGGCAAAGAAAAACGCGGTGAGCGCGTGGTCAGGTCGCCTTGTTCGATGCGACTAATGGCATTTAAAATATGCTGCACAGGACGCAAAGCGTGACTTAGTAAGCCATAGACCAACAAGTTCAGCAACACGAAAAAGCCGATCCCCATCGTCATCAGCTGCAAGAAACCGGACCATGCCTCGCGCACTGAGCCATCTGCGCTCGAGCTAATAATCAACGTACCGTAACGTACGCGACGTGTGACGGTTTCAACCTTGGGTGCAACCAGTTTGACAAACCAGTCAGGCGGCGTCACCTCAGACTTGAATGTCGACTCTGGGGAAACATACAGCATATTATTGGCATGGTCATAGAGCTCGATATGACTACTACGCACATAGCCTAGAGACTGTAGAAAATCCTGTAACACATAATGGGTGGGGCCTAGGCTAGGGTTCATGGCCGAACTGACAATCACGGTATCCAACAATTGCACAGTGACCCGGGTGGCCGCTTCCACCCGCTCGCGGATACTGTCTCGGGTATCGCGTACCAGAACCACGCCCGCCGCCACCAAAAAAGCCAGCGAAAGCATCGTCACCAACAGATTCAACCTAAAACGTAAACTCATGGATGCCCATCCAATGCATAATGACACGCATTTAACCGTAAATAACCCGCCAGCGCACAGCGCAAAATCATGAATTGAACCGCCATGATTACAGGTCTTTCACCTGTAAACCTGCCCATGCCGCTGGCTTGGCCGGATAAGCCAACGGTAAACGATTCAGGGTCTCCAGTAAAATGTGTGAAATGACGAGATTACGATTCGTCTTAGAGTCTGCCGGAATCACATACCAGGGAGCATATTTGGTGGAGGTCGCCGCCAAGGCGGCTTCATAAACCTGCATATAATCTGCCCACAAAGCCCGTTCATCCAAGTCTTTGGGGTTGAATTTCCAGTGTTTTGCAGGGTCTTCAAGGCGCTCTTGCAAACGCTGCTTCTGCTCAGTGGGTGAAATGTGCAGAAAGCATTTAACGATGGTGGTGCCCGTCTCACTGAGCATGCGCTCAAA
This sequence comes from uncultured Methylotenera sp., assembly GCA_964437895.1. Lineage (GTDB taxonomy): Bacteria > Pseudomonadota > Gammaproteobacteria > Burkholderiales > Methylophilaceae > Methylophilus. The sequence goes on along the minus strand of CAYTIV010000104.1, from coordinate 2,294 downwards.
ATCATTGATCTGCTGATAACGACGTGCGCATTCGGCCGCATTGATCCAGTCATGTACCTTGACGATCAACACATCCTCATAATGACTGCGATTAAAAATCACCAGTTCGCCTTTACGTGGCACCTGCGCATGCACGCGCCACAGATAATCATGGGCCAGCTCATCCTCGCTAGGCGCCTTAAAGCTCGCCAGGCGTATCCCCAATGGATCACAGGCACTGAATACATGCTTCACTGTACCATCCTTGCCGCTGGCATCCATCCCTTGCAGAATCAATAGCAACTTGTGCTCTGCCTGCGCATGCAAAATATCTTGCCTGGTATTGATGGCTTCGGTGAGAGCCGTTAATAGCGCGGCGTCTGTATTTTTATCACCAGTGCGAGCTGACCGGTCACCGGGCGCATAGTCTGCCAGTGAGAATTTTTTGGGATTCACCCGATAATCATCGATATTAAACGTTGCCACCACCCGACCTCCTTCACGTATTGCGCTAGTTTAACTGACCAGCCTACATTCACCACGCAATACCACGCCGATCACAATGATTAATAATTGTTATGTTATGATAATTTAACATTTAAAGAAGAGGATTATTGAATGCATCAATCACTACTCAAAACTATGGTACGTTGCATCACCTGCCTGATGGCCCTGACCAGCAGCCACCTCACTAGCAGCTTAGCGCAAGATCAAACATCCGCGCTTGAAGAAAGCGACCAGATCGCGCTGCAAGGCACCATAGAAAAAATGCAAGTTACGCAATGGCAATATGGTACGCATATTTTGACTGGACACATTTTTAACAAAGATCAGACCACCCCGACAGCACAGCAGATATACGCGTTGCAAAGCAAAAAATTTAGCCTAGATACGTTTATTGGCAAGCAGGCGGTGATCACGGGGCACCCTGTCTCGGGTTATCCGCTAGAAGGCGGGCCTGCCCTGATTGAAGTGACGGATATCGCGATGGCTCAACGCGAGGCCTCAAAAAACCCAACCATGGCGTCGAAAGTCAGTGATTGGTCAGGCGTTTATTACGGCAGACTGCCCTGTCAGGACTGCATTGCCATCGAGGCCACGTTGACACTGACCCAACAGGGACATTACCAACTCAAGCAAAAACGACTGAAAGCGGATGGCAAGGATATATTGCGTCAGAGTCGAGGCAAATATATGCTCAATGCCGCTGGAACCGAGATGTGGCTCAAACACAGCGCCACGCCTTGGCATTTTAAGATTCGAGATGGCAAACTGATTGCAACAGACACCACTGCTATCGTCGAAGATGGGACAGCTTCTTATTTTTTACAGAAGTTACCCAACTAACGGATACCCACCATAAAAAACGCCAGCATAGGCTGGCGTTTTTTATGGCTAAGCGTCACGCTTGGCAGCATTAGTCTTTATGCGCACGTTTACGCTCGTGCTCCAGCAGGTAGCGTTTACGCAGACGAATGGTTTTAGGTGTGATTTCAACCAGTTCATCATCATCAATAAACTCAACTGCGGATTCCAGCGTCAACTTGATGGGTGGCGTCAAACGAACTGCCTCATCCGTACCTGATGCACGCACGTTGGTCAGTTTTTTACCTTTAATCGGGTTAACGACCAGATCATTGTCGCGGCTATGGATACCAATAATCATACCTTCGTACAATTTGTCGCCAGGGCTCACAAACATGCGACCACGATCCTCCAAGTTCCACAAGGCATAAGCCACCGCATCACCATTTTCTTGAGAGATCAATACGCCATTGCGACGGCCAGGCATATCTGCTTTTACCGGCGCGTAATCATCAAAAATATGCGCCATCAAACCGGTACCACGCGTCAAGCTCAGGAACTCACCCTGGAAGCCGATCAAGCCACGTGCTGGAATACGGTATTCAACACGTGTACGGCCGTTACCATCAGACTCCATATTGGTCATTTCACCACGACGGCGACCCAGTTCTTCCATCACGGCACCTTGGTTTTCATCTTCCACGTCCACCGTCAGGATTTCGTACGGCTCACATTTCTCGCCGTTCACTTCACGGAAAACCACGCGTGGCTTACCTACGGCAATTTCAAAGCCTTCACGACGCATATTTTCCAGCAGAATCGTCAGGTGCAACTCACCACGACCAGACACACGGAACACATCAGTGTCTTCGGTGTCTTCCACGCGCAATGCAACGTTGGTCAGCAATTCTTTAGTCAAGCGATCACGAATCTGGCGTGAAGTCACAAACTTACCTTCAGTACCGGCGATTGGTGAAGTATTCACCATAAAGTCCATGGTCAGTGTCGGC
>CAYTIV010000103.1:0-7173 GCA_964437895.1 uncultured Methylotenera sp. | reverse complement strand
GTGACTTATTCTTTGTGCAAGCAAAGAAAAGTCACTCGCCGACAAGGCGAAACAACCCCAACCACTCAGCACAAAAAGGCAAAAGCAGTTTCGCAACAAAAACAACTTTTCACTGCGATCTCACCTTAACGCCAAACGACCGCCTGAGGGCAAATGCAGCGTCTCATCTGACCAAAAAGCAAGCCTACGCTTTTCTCAAAGCATCCCAGTTTACGCGGCTCAAATCCACCAATAAAAAACCCACGCATTGCGTGGGTTTTTTAATTAATGATGGTGCACCTGCGTCCCGGGCTTCAATCGATACTTCGTTCCGCAGTATGGGCATAAGACCTCACCCGTTTTTGCCACATCCAAAAACACACGTGGATGCGATGCCCACAACGCCACTTCTTTCGTCGGGCAGTGCAGAGGCAAGTCTTTACCGTCTACCTCAAACTCTTTGACATCAGACATTCAAACTCTCCAGCAAACAGGCGGGATGCCTATCGATTAAACCAACGTCAGCCAATGTGCGTATTTGGCGTTTTTGCCTTTAACCACATCGAAATACATAGTTTGCAATTTTTCGGTGATCGGGCCACGGGTACCTTCGCCAATGGCGCGGTTATCCAGCTCACGAATGGGCGTTACTTCTGCCGCCGTGCCAGTAAAGAACGCTTCGTCAGCGCTATAGACTTCGTCACGCGTGATGCGTTTTTCAATCACTTCCAGGCCCAGTTCTTCTTTGGCCAAGTGGATGATGGTGTCACGGGTGATACCTTCCAGCGCAGAAGTCAGGTCTGGTGTGTAGAGTTTACCGTTACGGATAATGAAAATGTTTTCTCCAGAACCTTCGGCCACAAAACCGTCCACATCCAGCAGCAACGCTTCCTGATAGCCATCTTGCGCGGCTTCTTGGTGCGCCAGAATGCTGTTCATGTAGTTGCCGTTAGCTTTGGCTTTACACATAGTGATGTTCACGTGGTGACGCGCGAATGAAGATGTTTTTACGCGAATGCCTTTGGTGATCGCTTCTTCACCCATGTAAGCACCCCAGCTCCATGCACCCACAATGACGTGGGTAGACAAGGTTTTAGCGGAAATGCCCATCGCTTCTGCACCGTAAAAGGCCATTGGGCGCAGGTAAGCAGACTCGAGATTGTTTTCACGCACTGCCGCTTTTTGCGCTTCAGAAATGGTGGCTTTGTCGAAAGGCATTTTCATGCCCAAGATGTGCGCGCTGCGGAACAAACGGTCAGTATGCTCCTTCAGGCGGAAAATCGCGGTCCCCTTGTCGGTCTTGTAGGCACGCACCCCTTCGAACACGCCCATGCCGTAGTGCAGGGTGTGGGTTAATACATGGGTGGTGGCGTCACGCCAGTTGACCATTTTGCCGTCGTACCAGATAACGCCGTCACGGTCTGCCATCGAACTCGGTATTGCCATTTAAACTCGCCTTTAATCCGTCAGTCATCAAAAACCAGTATTGTAAACTAATCTGGTCGCTTTTCGCCTATGCTAGAATCCATTTCAATGATGATTTACAAGGAATTTTTGCATGCGTCTGCGTTTTAAGTGGCTTTCCCTGGCATTCCTGCTGATGAGCATGCTGTTGACGGCTTGCCAGTCTGGCAATACCGTCAAATTTATAGGCACAGATCTGACCGGTACGCAGTTCGGCAAACCACTCTCGCTGACCGACCATACCGGCCAGCCACGTACCATGACCGACTTTAAGGGCAAGGTCGTGGTGCTGTTTTTTGGCTACACCCATTGCCCAGACGTGTGCCCCACGACCATGACTGACCTCAAGAAAACGATGCGTCTGCTTGGCGACCAGGCCAACGATGTGCAGGTCTTGTTTGTCACGGTCGATCCTGAGCGTGACACGCAAGAGGTCCTGGCGCAATTTGTGCCCGGCTTTGATCCGCGCTTTATCGGGCTGCGCGGCAGTGTGGCTGAAGTCACGGCCAACCTGAGTGAGTATAAGGTGTATGCTGCCAAAGTCAGCGAACCCGGCAAATCTGACTACACCATGGATCACAGTGCCGGCCTCTACGTGTTTGACAAAACAGGTGCACCACGTATTTATCTGGGATATGGCGAAAAACCGGAAAACATCGCGCACGACCTGAAACTCCTGCTTTAAATGATGGCAGCGGCCCACCCGCGGCACATGGCATCAAGAACGATTTTCATTTATATTTTTATTTAAAATATTATTTAAAATCAATCACTTGCGAAATTTATTAATTGCGCCTCATCGGTTTTGCTGTATGATGGGCAACACGAAAAAACAGACAGGAGGTCGCGATGAAAGGCGATAAAAAAATCATAGACATCTTGAATAACTTGCTGGCTGGCGAGTTATCCGCCACCGATCAGTATCTGATTCATGGTGAAATGTATGCCGATATGGGCCTGAGTGTGATTGCCGAACGCATCTTGCATGAATCATTGCACGAACGTGAACATGCCCGTGCGCTGATTCAGCGCATTCTGTTTCTGGAAGGCAAACCCAATCTGGCCAAACGTGACGCCCTGCATATCGGCGAAGACGTGAAGTCCATGCTGGAGTCTGATCTGGCGCTGGAGTATGCCGTGGTCAAACACCTGAAAAAAGCGATTGAAGCATGTGAGCAAGCACAAGATTATGTCACGCGTGAAATGTTGCTAGTACAGCTAGAAGACACGGAAATGGATCATGCCTATTGGCTGGAAAAACAGCTGAACTTGGTCAAACTGGTGGGCATGCAAAACTACTGCCAAAGCCAGATGAACCAGAGTCCGGCCGCAGAATAAGGAGCAGGCATGAAAGGCGACAAACAGATCATAGCCACCTTAAACAAGGTGCTCAAAAACCAGCTAACATCGATCAACCAGTATTTTCTACATGCCCGCATGTTTAAAAAGTGGGGGCTGGAAAAACTCAACGACTATCAGTACAAACAATCCATCCGCGTCATGAAGGAGGCCGACGAGGTCATTGCGCGCATTCTATTTTTGGATGGCCTGCCCAACTTGCAAAATCTGGGCAAACTGCTGATTGGTGAAGATGTCGTGGAGTGCCTGCAAGGTGACCTCAGCTTTGAAAAAGAGGTGCAGCATCCTCAACTGGTCGAAGCGATTGCCGAGGCTGAGAAGCTGCAGGATTACGTGACCCGCGACATGCTGACCGAACTGCTGGAAGCCTGCGAAGAAGCGATAGACTGGCTGGAAACGCAGCAGCGCCTGATTGCAGAGGTCACACTGCCCAATTACCTACAATCACACATCGAAGCCGATTAAACCCGGCCCACACTGAAGCATGAAACTGAGCCGCGAAAGCGGCTTTTTTCATGGCCATGCATGCATACATACCGCTTGACAATCTTAAAATAAATGATAATAATTATCATTAGTGATTTTAATTAGAGGCAATATGTACGTTTGCGTGTGTAATGCAGTGACTGAGCGTCAGATTCATCAGGCCGTAAAAAACGGAGCCAAAACGGTGAAGCATCTGAAAGAGCAACTGGGTGTGGGTGCCGAATGTGGCCGATGCGCGAGTTGTGCTAAGGCCTGCCTGAAAGAAGCGCATGCGGAACAACATCCGGGGCTGGTCAGAAAACTGATCCAACTGACGCCAGTTCAACTCGGCGCCGCTTAATCACCGCAAACACATAGAGGGGCGTCAGCCCCTTTTTTATTTCTGTACTGCCACCCAAGCGCATTGCCCGTTACAATCGGGGCATTACAGCATCCATCACCACGCTATGTCATCCCCCTCTTCCCGCGCTGGCTATCTCTTGTTTTTGCTGCTCTTGCCGCCCTTGCTGTGGGCGGGCAACTTCATTGCCGGTCGCGCACTCAGCGGCGCGGTCCCGCCCGTGGCACTATCCTTGATTCGCTGGCTACTGGCGGTCGTGTTTTTGCTACCGTTTGCATGGCGCCCCTTCTGGCGTGACCGCGCACATTACCTGGCCTATCGCTGGCACGTATTAGGCACCGCCCTCACCGGCGTCGCTGCCTTTAACTTGCTGGTGTATTGGGGGCTACATACTACCAGCGCCACCAATGGCATTATCCTCAACTCGTTTATTCCATTTTTGGTGGCCCTGTTCGGCATACTGTTTTATCGCCAATCCCTGCCTGGCCGCCAATGGCTGGGGCTGGGCATTTCGCTGACGGGTGTGCTGATTGTGGTGAGTCATGGACAATGGCAGATATTACGGGCGCTGGCCTTTGCGCCGGGCGATGTCATTATTTTTACCGCCATGATTTGCTGGGCGCTGTTCACCTTATGGATACGGGATATCCCGACCAGTATCGATCGCACAGGGCTGTTGTTATGCCAAGCCCTGATCGCCCTGACGTTGCTGATCCCGCTGAGCGTATGGGAGCATCAGCGCACGCCCACGCACATTGAGGACCTGCAGACGCTGTGGGCATTGTTGTATATCGGACTCTTTCCGTCGGTGATTGCGTTTTTGGCCTATGCAAAAGCCGTGAGCCTGGTGGGCACGGTGCGCGCCAGCGTATTCATACATGCTATGCCCATTTTTGGGTCTCTGTTGTCTACGCTACTGCTGCATGAGGTTTTTCACGCTTATCAACTCATGGGCATGCTGACCATTTTTGTGGGAATCTGGCTGGCAAACCGGCCAGCTTCCAGCACCCAGGGGTAATCTTAAACACGCGCTTAAACTTTAAACCCCCGAACGCGTCCATTTAACATCCGTCTGCACACACAAAAGGAGTACACGCATGACCCGCTATTTTAATCCTACGCTGGATCTGAGATTGCAACGAGAGGTCGATGTGACCCCGGCTGAACTCTGGCATGCCTGGACGACCCCTGCCCACCTCAAACAATGGTTTTGCCCACGGCCGTGGCTCACCGTGGAATGCGAGATAGATCTCGTCCCTGGCGGCCGCTTTCATACCGTGATGCAATCGCCCGAAGGGCAACGGTTTGCCAATAGCGGCTGTTATCTGGAGATCGTCCCTGACCGCGCGTTAACCTGGACAAACGCGCTTGAAGCCGGGTTTAGACCGATCCAACACAAAGACACCCTACCCGGACAAGCCAGTGCGGAACTGCTCATGACTGCCAGCATTTTGCTGCAGCCTAGCGCGCACGGCACCCTGTATACGGCCACCGCCTTGCATGCGGACGCCGAGGCAAGACAGCGTCACGCAGAGATGGGCTTTGAACAGGGCTGGGGCATCGTACTCGACCAGCTGGTGGCTGAAATCAAGCGACTGAGACGTTAGGTAAAGATCAGGCCAGGTAGTAAAGGTCAGGCCATACGGTGCAGTACCGCAGACAAGGCTCTGAGCTCTTTTTCGGCTTGTACGTACTGTGGAAAAAGGCGCTCCTGCACCGCATAAAACTGGGCAGAATGATTCATCTCTTTGAGGTGGGCCATTTCATGGCACACCACATACTGAATAATATGCGGAGGCGCCTGAATCAGCCGCCAGTTCAGGCGAATCTGCTTGCGGCTATTACAACTGCCCCAGCGCGATCTGGCATTCGACAACCCCACCGCACTGACGCGCTCGCCCATTTGCGCCGCCACCAACGCCACGCGACGCGTGAAATCTGGCAATGCCTGCTGTGCATACCATTGCAGCACTTTGCGTGCGACCCAGTCCGGTTGATTGATATGCGGCGAACGCACCAGTAGGCGGTCGCCTTCTAGCGTAATGGCTTTGCTGGTGGGATGCGCCAGCAGTGTCAGCACGATATCTTGCCCCATCCACATCAAGGGCTCACCATCCTGCCACTGCATGGGAGCCACCGCATGTGCCTCACGCAAGGCGAGTTTTTTCTGTATCCAACCCGATTTTTCCAGCAGCACTTGCTGCAATTGCGTCGCGGTAATGCGCTTGGGCGCGTGCACCACCAGCCCATTGGCCGTAATTTTAAGGCCTATGGTTTTACGGACACGCAGATCCAGCTGGTAGACGATATTTTGCCCATTGGGCAGTTGCAGCTGCTGCGTAATCACAGACGCAACATCTCCGCCTCTATCCAGTCCTCAACCTCTTTGTTGACCGCATCCGGTTTGCGTCCTGCCGTCTGGATAGGCGCACCGATGACCACGCGGATGACTCCGGGATGCTTGAGTATGGAGTTTTTGCGCCAGTAACGGCCCGCATTATGGGCCACCGGCACCACCGGCGTTTCGGTATGCGTGGCCAACCAGGCACCCCCAATATGATATTTGCCACGCGCGCCTGGTGCCATGCGCGTGCCCTCAGGAAAAATCACCACCCACAGCCCGCGTTGCAGTCGGTTTTTGCCGTGGCTCACCAGCTTTTTGAGCGCCTCACGGCCACTGCTGCGGTCAATCGGAATCGAGCCAACCGCCCACAAGCCCCAGCCAAAAAACGGGATCATCAACAACTCGCGCTTGAGCACCCACACTTGCGGCGGGAAAATGCTTTGCAGTGCAATGGTCTCCCAGGCAGATTGGTGCTTGGCCAGAATCACGGATGGCGTCGCGGGAATGTGCTCCTGCCCAATCACCTCAAAACGCAGCTGACAGGTGAGCTTTAACCACCACATCACGCTGTGCGCCCAACCCGCCACCCAGCGCGAACGCGTCACAGCAGGCAACGGGATCAACAGCAGTGCCAGTAGCGAGAACGGAATAGTCAGTGCGAACAGGCCCACATAAAACAGCAGCGCACGCAGATACAACACGGTGTTTTGCATTACTTACTCTCTCCGGCAATGATGTGCTGGACAGCGGCCGCCAGATCGGCAACCACGATGGTACCTGCCGGCACCTCAGACAGATTGTAGGTTTCTTCGCCTTTACCGGTACGCACCAGATAAGGTTGGCAACCGGCTTTGGCAAACGCCTGCAAGTCGCGCAAGGCATCGCCAACGCCAGGCACCCGGTTCAGCTCGACATTAAAACGGCGGCTAATTTCTTCGAGCATGCCAGTCTTGGGCTTGCGACAATCACAATGGGCGTCTGCCGCATGCGGGCAATAAAACACGGCATCAATGCGCCCACCCACTTGCGCCAGCGCTTTGTGCATTTTGTCATGGATGGCATTCAGGGTCGCCATATCAAAATAGCCGCGTGCGATGCCAGACTGATTGGTCGCCACCGCCACGCGATACCCTTGCTGATTGAGTATCGCAATTGCTTCTAGGCTACCAGGAATCGGAATCCACTCATTGGGGTTTTTGAT
>CAYTIV010000102.1:0-7211 GCA_964437895.1 uncultured Methylotenera sp. | reverse complement strand
CAAAGGCATGCGCATCCTTAAAAACGAGATTGCAGACACGCTTAAACACACTATTGACGACGGCATGCAACTGCATGCTGCCTGTCTGACGATCAACAACCTGTTGGACTTGGCCTTTGAGGAAATGTGCGGCTCATTCACACAGCTGCGTGACAGTGATATCAAAACAGACGAGTCCTTTCGACTCTACTCCTCTTGGCAGAACATGCATGTAGAGCGTGAAAAAGAGAAATACGAGTTGCTGGATTGGGAAAACAAGCTATTCAAGGCCATCACCCACTACCGGAGCCTAGACGGTGTTCAGCCCATCGGTAAATCACCGATCGGGCTCTGGATCAGACACAAAGCACCGCTGATGTTTAATCAGGAACAAGAACTGGCATTGCTGGATCAAGCCTTAGCCACGGTGGACCATACCTTGTTTCCGCAGCTACAAGCGCACTTGGCGTACGCGGACGCCGACCAGCCCCAGGCGACACAAGAGATCGTCAGCCGCATCCTGATCGAAACCGAGCAGATCAAATACCTGCTAGTCACGCTGTTTGACCATGCCATTGAAATGGAAACGGGCAAGGATGCCTTGACCCAGCTGTTCAACCGCAAATACCTGCCGACCATCCTCAAACGCGAGATTGAACTCAGTCGCCGCTCGGAGAGTGCTTTTGCCATCTTGATGATTGATATCGACAAATTCAAATCCATCAATGATCAATATGGGCATACCGCCGGCGATCAAGCCTTACAGCAAGTCGCCACCGTGCTGCTAACCACGATCCGAGCCGGTGACTTTGCCTTTAGATATGGCGGTGAAGAGTTTTTGGTGGTGTTAAGCGATCTGAACCGCGCACAGGCCTTGGCCGTGGCAGAGAAAATCAGAGCCAGTGTAGAAAAAACCGGCATCCAGATTGCGCATCAGCAATCCATACGCACCAGTATCAGCGTAGGGGTCAGCATGAGCGATGGCAACCCTGACTTTCAACGCATCATAGACCGTGCAGACCAGGCCCTTTATCAAGCCAAATCGACGGGCCGTAACCGCGTCATGGATGCTTAGCGGCGGTCATGATGGGCTAAAAAAAACCTCTGTAAAAACAGAGGTTTTTTGTTTTAAGCGGCATTTTCCTGCGGGGTACAGTGATCTGGCACCCACCGCACCAGCTCATACAAATCGCACTGCAAATAAGCACACAGTTTGCTCAGATGATCAGTGCTGGCATTGTAGCTGTGATCTTTCAGCATGCGGTGCAAGGTCATGCGGCTGATGCTACAAGCATCGGCAATTTCTGTAATGGTGATGGTTCTTCCCCATTCCAGCTGTTTTTTCAGAATAACGGTTTTGAGCTCAACGTAAATCACACGGGTTCCTGCTTGTTTAATCGCTTACTTGATCTGCAAGATGATGGCTATCTGTGCAGGATTCAAGTGTAATCAGCCGCGCCGCCTGCATATTGATCAATATCAACCGGCATGCAGGCTGCACGCCACCAACCACCAACATTATACATTTTTATATAGCGTTAAACATGCGTCAAATAACGCAGCGCGCGCCCGCAAGCGTGGCAAGCGCCTTTCATCAAAAAAGATAGCCCGCAGACGTGAGCGGCTTGATTAAAAAAGCTCTATCGACTGATGGCTATGGGCTTTATGCTTGAAATCGCTGACTTGCAGATGTGCGGCGACCTGACTATGCATGACATAATCTTCTGCGAACCGTGCCATTTTATCTTGCAGGCTAGGCGTACACTCCCCTTGCCATGCCGGATCGGTCACGGCCACCGCCAGCGCCGCAAAATGGGCATCTAGCTGCACTAGCGCCTTGCACACCTGCTCTAGTCGTTGTCGAACAACATCCTGAAACTGCAAGCCCCCAAGCAAATCCGTGAGAATCTCTAGCGCTTGGGGATTGGTCTGCGGCAGCGCTGCGCTCGCCCCCTGTTTATACGAGGCATCGAGGGCATTCGCCTTCAAGATTGCCGTTAAAACACCGTCCTCGGTTTCTTTCAATATCGCATCTAGCTGGCTTAATAACACCTGCACATAAGGGCTCACCGAAGACAACTCATGATGCAGGGTGTCTAGCTGTGCCTGACCCGTGCAGGACACAGCGGATGTGGGGGGGGATTTATCCGTTAACATACGCAATGATCTCCAAAACAGGCATGGTGCAATCACGCACCATGCGTAGCTCAGGCAAGTTGATTATGCGGCAGGCAATACCTGCTTGATGATTTTAATCAACTCACTACCAGCCAAAGGTTTGGTCAGCCAGCCGGTGGCGCCCAGTTTTTTAGCCTCGTCACGCTTCTCTACCTGACTCTCCGTGGTCAATGTCAGGATGGGCGTGAACCTAAACCCCGGCATGGCTTTCACATTTTTAATCAACTCCAGCCCATTCATATTGGGCATGTTGACATCGGTAATGATGAGGTCAGGCTTGGAACCGGATTTCAGCTTGCTTAAGGCATCGACCCCATCAATCGCTTTCACGGCCTTAAAGCCGTTATGCTCAAGATAAGAAGTCAGGCTCATCACCATGGTGGCTGAGTCATCTACAATCATGATAGTTTTAGTCATATCGCTCTCCAGAAGTAAACGCAAAACAGGGGGGTATTATGTGTTTGTCAGTGTCGGCCTGATCCAGGCGTTTAGGCTGTCATCCGCTGGCCAGTGACTGACCTTGGGCTGTGCTGCCATTAACACCTGCAGGTTGGCTGGGTGAAGGTGTGTACACTGTGCCAGATCGACTTTGCCTTTAGGGTGACTTTGTAACCACCCTAGCAAAACCTCCGCCTCCTCCACGGCCACAAAGTCGACAAACTGTGCGGCATTGCCTTTGTAATTAATAGCCACCAAAGATCTCCTTCACATTGATCACCATCAGAACAGAACCATCGCCCATCATGGCAGAGCCAGAGTACACGCTGAGGTTGGCCAGCACGCCAGACAGCGGCTTGAGAATAATATCGATACTCTCCTTGAAGCGATCGACGACCAACCCCACCGACTCTTGGCCGTAACGTACGACCAGCACAGCCAGTTCATCTTCGTCATTGGCTATCGGTGGCGCCGCTAGCGCCAACAGTGCGTTCACGGACTTGAGTGGAATGATCTTGCCGCGCAACACCGTGGTCTGCGCATTTTTGATGGTTCGGATATCCGACCGCCGCACGCGCACGGTTTCCAACACACTCTCCATGGGAATGCCGAAGTCCTGCCCATCAGACTCCACAATCATCACATTAGTCACCGCCATGGATAAAGGCAGTGAGAGCCGGATGAGCGTGCCCTTACCACAGGTGCTTTGCAAGGTAATGGACCCATTCACCTTTTCAACTGCGGTTTTCACCACATCCATGCCGACGCCGCGACCAGACAAATCCGAGACGACCTCGGAGGTTGAAAACCCCGGCGCAAAAATCAGATTTTGTGCGGCCTGGTCACTGATGGTTTCTAATTCAGTCTGTGAAATGAGTCCTTTTTGATAGGCTTTCAACTTGACGACCTCAGGGTCTATGCCTTTGCCATCGTCGCTGATTTCAATAAACACCCGATCTGACGCATGTTTAGCGCTGATGGTTAAGGTGCCCGTCACTGGTTTGCCTAACTGCTTTCTTTGCTCGGGTAGTTCAAAACCATGATCCAGACTGTTGCGCACAATATGCACCAGCGGATCTCCCAGTGATTCGATAATATTCTTGTCGGCCTCGGTATCTTCTCCCTCGAGCACCAGATTGATCTCTTTACCCAATTTGCGGGAAATATCCCTGACCAGCCTAGGGAAGCGCTGAAACACAAAAGAGACTGGCATCATCCGTACCTGCATGATGGCATCCTGCATCTCTTCGGCGATACGATTAATCACTGAATAATGCAGTTTGATTTCACGTGACAACTCACGCACACCAAAAACGGATTCGGCCCGGCCAGCCAGATAAGGCAACGCATTCTTGGCCACGACCATCTCGCCGATGAGCCCCATCAAGCGGTCGATTTTCTCCTGATCGACCTTCACGCTTTTCGGGATAGCCGCCCCCTCATCATTGCGGCGTGACGCACGCCCATCAGGGTCAGCGAGGCTGCCTGGCAACGCTTGCGTCTCCGCAGTCGCGGCCACAGGCGCCTGAGTTTTCACCGCACGGATGTAGCCTTCCAGCCATTGCTGCAAAGGATAGACATGGGTGGCCTCCACGGCCGCAGACGCAGCCGCCTGCATCGGCCCCAGCGCATCCGCACCGGCCAGCTGCAGGCAACCGGTCAGCGCAGCGACGACGGCTTCAACAATCCCAGGCTTCCAGGTGGCGTCATGCTGTGCCAACAGCACCTGCTGCTGTGTTTCGAGTAATGCCAGCCAGACGGCCTGTGTCTGTGCATCCTCAGCGGTGTCTGATGCTGACAAGGGCTCAGCCACTGGGGTCACCGCCTGTATGTCAACCTGCTCGGCCGAGTAGCGATAATGCTCATGCAACTGCTCAAGAGGCGCATGGGTCAGTAGCGTAAACTGCAACACACATTTATAGGCATCTAGTTCGGTGAGTGGGGGCCACGCTTCAGTGCTGGTGACCTGGCCCCAAAGCAAGTCTGGGGTTGTTCTGGCCTGGTGAAACGGATCCTCGCCTGTAAAAAAACAGCTTTCGAGCGGGGTATAGCGTACGAAATACACCGTTTGCGTGGTGGCCAGCAGTTGCTTTACCTGGGCATGAACGCTGGCGGGCATAGCCGCAGGCAATGCATCCAGCCCTACACTGGCAGGCCCAGAGGCGTCACTGGCAGCAGTCACTTCTGCCTCCGCCGCGGATAAAGACTGCACCGCCATGAGCTGCCGAAGTGACTCGGTCAAGCGGGCAGAGTTGGCCGCATGGGTTGCGCCAATGGCCTCTGTTTCCTCAATCTCATCGCATAAGACACTGACAAAATCCATGGCGTCTAGCAGGCGATCGGCCAAGGTTTGCGAATAGGCGATCTGCCCATTACGGACGGCATCCATGAGGTCTTCGCCCGCATGTAATACGCGCGTCATTTCAGGAAAATCAAACAGTCCACTATTGCCTTTAAGGGTATGCACATAGCGGAAAAGCTCGGTCATCAGATGTGCGTCATCAGGCGCCTTTTCCAAGGCCATCAGCTTCTCGCTGATGCCTTGCAAAAAGTCTCTCGACTCGGAAAGAAACTGCTCAAGCAAGGGTGTCATTTATGCACCCCCTATCAGCAACTTCACATGCAATAGCAAGGCAGCTGGCTGGGTCGGTTTGATCAGATAATCATTAGCCCCGCACACATAGGCCAGCTCACGGTCTTTATCATCGGCTTCGGTAGACACCACAATGGCGGGCGCCTGGCGGATATCCTGCGATCTGATCTCTTTTAAAAAACCATAGCCGTCCAGCTTGGGCATATTGACATCGACCAAGTAGAGATCAAAGTCCTTGGCAAGCGCCTTTTCCAAAGCTTCAACACCATTCACCGCTTCATCGACGCCATAACCGGCCTGCTCGAGAATGTTGCGATGAAACATGCGTACGGTCGCGGCATCATCAACAATAAGTATCTGCTTCATGTGTGCTCCAATGGTTTCTGATACACGATGGCCTCTGGAAACTTCCTGACCTTGTACAAGGATGAAATGCGGCTCATGGACTCCGAGTGTCCCAAGCAGATAAAGCCGCCTGGATTAAGCGCATCAAAGAAAGTTTCACCGGCCGCCTTGCGAGAGATGTCATCAAAATAGATCAGCAGGTTTCTGCAAAAGATCACGTCAAAATTCCGGTATGGGCGGGTATCCGCACGGTCAGACAGATTGACGCGGGTGTACTCTACGGCAGACCGCAACTCATCATTGATCTGATACTCCTGGCCGATGGGTCTGAAATATTTTTGCAGATAAGCCTTGGGTAAATCATGCACTGAGCGCTCTGAGTAGAGGCCGTGCCTGGCCTTGGCAAGAATGTTGGTATCAATATCTGAAGAGATAATCTCGATATCCCATTGATTGATCTCTGCCCATTTTTCTAGCAGGTAGATGGCAATCGAGTAAGGCTCCTCACCAGAGGAAGATGGAATCACCCAGATACGGATGGGGGTACGGTTTGTTTTTCGGGCGGTCAGCTCGGGCAAAATCGAGTTGACCAGACATTTAAACTGATACTCCTCGCGGAAGAAGTAGGTTTCATTCACCGTCATCAAGTTGGTCAGATGCTGTAGCTCTTCGCTAGAGGACTGAAAACGCAAAAACGTAAAATAGCCTCTAAAGTCCTCATGACCGGTTTTTTGAATCCGCTCCAGCAACCGCTTGTCTACAAAATAGCGTTTTGTAGGCTCAAACTGGATGCCCGTTTTGCGATAGAAGTACTCGCGAAACTTTTCAAAATCATCATCACTGATCGTGAGGTTTTTCATGCGCATTAATCCGCTGAAATCCGTTTGATGGCAATATCCGCAGCAAACTGGATATAAGGCTCAGCCACATATCTGGCCTTGAGTTCACGCAAGGGAACGATGGCCTGCTGTGAGCCGATTTCGGCCAGCAAATCCACGGCCGTGGCACACACATTGACGTGTGCATCTTGTGCAATGACCTCGATCAACCATTGCTCCACCGAGGGATGGCGCAGTGACTCCAGTACATTCACGGCAAAAATGCGCACATCGGCTTCATCATCCTGCAGCAACTGTTGCATGATAGGCGCCACCTGATCAGGCAACTGCTTCATCGCTTCGATCGCCTCATTACGCAATGCTGCATCGTCACTGCGCAGGCACTCAACCAGGCCGGCCACCGCCACCGCGTCCCCAATCAGGGTCAGTGAGGTAAAAATCACCTCTCTTACCGAGCGGTGACTCTCCCCCTGAAGCTGTGCCACCAGCGCTTCAGATGCCTGCGGACAATCCACCAAGTCTCTGGCCGCCCAACGCCGCTCGTTGTCAGAGGCACTGTGTAATTGCTGTTGTAGTTGCGGGCAATCGCGGCCCTGTTTGCGCTGCTCTTCGGAAGCAACCCGCTTTTGTGTTGATTTGATTAACCCCATACAGCCACCCCCTTCGCTTTCTCCGGGAGAGCACTACCCGCCCAGGCTGTTAGCTGTGATGCAATCTTGTCTAGCGGCAGTACCATGCTGGCGCCACCTAGGTTGATTAACTCTGCGGGCATGCCAAACACCACGGCGGTTTCTTCAGACTCTGCAATCGTTCTGCCCCCTTTGCGCTTGATCTCACTA
>CAYTIV010000101.1:0-7217 GCA_964437895.1 uncultured Methylotenera sp. | reverse complement strand
GCGTCAAATTTGAAAGAACGCGATTATGGGGGATGAATTAGATTTGGTCAATGCTATTTTTGCATTTTTTGTATAAAAAGTTTATTTTTTATACACGCCTAATGTTGATTTTACATTCCGGGCAACTTACCGCCCATCATGCCGCCTAAACCGCGCATCATTTTAGCCATACCACCCTTGCTAAACATCTTCATCATTTTTTGCGTCTCTTCAAACTGATTGAGCAGACGATTCACCTCCTGCACTTGCACGCCGCTGCCGGCAGCGATACGCTTTTTACGCGTCGCTTTGATCAGTTCGGGTTTGCGGCGCTCTTCGGGCGTCATACTATTAATGATGCCTTCGATGCGGCGCAGTGATTTGTCTACATCATCGGTGTTGATTTTTTGGGCCATGCCGGAGATCTGCGCCGGCATCTTATCCATCAGGGAGGCCATGCCGCCCATTTTGCGCATCTGCAGCATTTGCGCCTTAAAGTCTTCGAGGTCGAACTTGGCGCCGGATTTGATCTTGTCGGCGACTTTTTGCGCCTCGGCCATGTCGACCTTTTTATGGGCCTCTTCAATCAGACTTAATACATCGCCCATGCCGAGGATACGGCCCGCCATACGATCCGGGTGAAAGGGCTCGAGGCCATCCACTTTTTCGCTGACACCGATAAACTTGATAGGCTTGCCCGTGACGTGTCGCACGGAGAGGGCCGCGCCACCGCGGGCATCACCATCCAGCTTGGTGACAATGACGCCGGTCAGCGGCAAGGTTTCGCCAAAGGCCTTGGCTGTATTGACGGCATCCTGCCCTTGCATGGCGTCGACCACAAACAGGGTTTCGGTCGGCTTCAAAAAATCATGCAAATGCTTGATCTCAGCCATCATGGCCTCATCAATGGCTAGGCGACCTGCCGTATCGAAAATGACAACGTCGTAGTAGTTCTTTCTGGCCTGATCCATCACTTGGCTGGCAATCTCCAGCGGCTTTTGCTGCGGGTTGCTGTCAAAGCAATCAATATCGAGCTGCTTGGCCAGCGTTTGCAGCTGAGTGATCGCGGCCGGACGGTAGACGTCGGCACTGGCCAGCAATACTTTTTTCTTTTGCTCTTTGAGCAGTTTCGCCAGCTTGCCTGAGGTGGTGGTTTTACCTGCGCCCTGCAAGCCCGCCATCAGGATCACGACTGGCGGCACGGCAGCCAGATTCAAGCCTTCGTTCGCCTTACCCATCAGACTGGTCAGCTCGTCGTTGACCACTTCAATCACGGCCTGACCCGGAGTCAGGCTTTGCAAGACCTCACGGCCATTGGCACGCTCTTTGACGCGGGTAATAAACTCTTTAACCACGGGCAGCGCGACGTCGGCCTCCAGCAGCGCCATACGAACTTCACGCATGGCATCAGCAATATTGTCTTCGGTCAAACGGGCTTGGCCGCGCAAGTTTTTAATGACGCCCTGCAAACGACCGGTCAGGTTTTCCAGCATGGAATGCCTTTCTTTCACAATTCATGAAATTCGAATAGCGAGATTTTACCTCATGGCGAGGCAACACAAAAAATAAAGCGACAGCAAACCTGCGCAGCCGCCATAACGCTAGTCGAATGCAGTGAGTTTTGCCATAATGCCTGCATGACTCAACACCTGCTTCCTTACCTGATTGTTGCCTTTGTATATATGGCCGTTGCGCTGGACTACTGGCGAATTGCCAGACAAGGTCAGCCTGTAGATGAAAACGCTTTTCCGTTTCAATTGCACAGCGCCATGGTCGCATTGGGGCTGGTCATGCATGGTGGATTGCTTTACCACGACATTTTTGCCATCGGCTCACTGAATCTGGGGGTGTTCTATGCCCTGTCGGCCATCCTGTGGCTCACGGTTCTGATTTACTGGGTCGCGGATCTCAAACATTCGCTGCGCAGCCTGCAAGCGTTTGTACTGCCGCCGGCCGCCCTGTGCGTATTGATGCCTGCGTTTGCCGTGACCGACTACTATGTCGATACGCACGGATTTACGCTTTTCAATCTTCACATTTTGATTGCCATGCTGGCTTACAGCCTGTTTACCTTTGCCGCCTTGCATGCCTGCCTGATGCGCATGGCTGAGCGCGCACTACATCAAAAAAACAGCTGGCTGGCCTTGCCTGACTTTCCGCCGTTGATGGTGCTGGACGCTTTGCTGTTCAAAGTGTTGCATGTAGGGTTTGTGTTGCTAACCATCACGTTGATCAGCGGCATGCTGTTTAGTGAAGAGATTTTTGGCAAGCCCATGCAGTTCAACCATAAAACCATCTTCTCCATCGCGTCTTGGCTGATTTATGCCTGGCTGCTGTTTGGACGTTTTAAATACGGCTGGCGCGGCAAGATAGCGACGCGCTGGACATTATTGGGGTTTGCCCTGTTGCTGCTTGCTTATATTGGCAGCCGTTTTGTCATGCAGGTCGTTCTAGACCGCTAATCACCATCAGGGCGCACTCGGCGCCCTGATTCACTTCAATCTAAGACTATCCACGCAGGCTAATGTGCGGCCAACCATGCTCACTGGCGTAAGCGGTGAGCTTGGGATCAGCATCCACGGCCACTGGATCCGTCACCAACTTCATCAGCGGCAAATCATTGTGTGAGTCACTATAAAAATAGGATTTACCAAAATCTGCAAGCGTCTGCCCGCGCGCAGCCAGCCAGTCGTTCAGGCGCGTGACTTTACCCTGCTGAAAACTCGGTCTACCACTGACACCGCCGGTGTATTGGCCGTCCACCATCTCGGGGTCGGTGCCAATCAGGTGCTCGATGCCATAGGCGGTGGCAATCGGCTTGGTGACAAAGCTGTTGGTGGCGGTAATCACCATGCACAAATCGCCATTGGCCTTATGCGCATCCACCAAGGCCTGTGCCTTTTGCGTCATCATCGGGCGAATCACCGTCTGCATGTATTTGTCATGCAGGGTATCAAGAAACGCCTTGGGGTGCTGTGCCAGCGGCTGCAACTGAAACTTGAGAAACGCATAGATATCCAGACAGCCGTTTTTGTAATCCTCATAAAACTGCTCATTACGCGCCTTGTGCTGCTCGGCATCGAGCAGGCCTTCGCTAATCAGAAACACACTCCAGTTATAGTCACTGTCCCCGGCCAGCAGGGTATTATCAAGGTCAAACAAGGCCAGATTTTGTTTCATACGGTTCACTTATCCAATAAAGATTAAACGATGTGCTCTTCAGCCACGGCTTCACGGGTCGCGGTGAGCACCAGGAACACCCCAACCAGGATGATTGCCAGCGCCAGATACTCCATGTTGTGAATCTGCTCGCCGGCAAAGTACACGCCCACCACGAAAGCGACGATAGGGTTCACAAAGGTATTACTGCTGGCCACCAAGGGTCGCACATGATGCAACAGCCAGTGATAGGCTGAAAATGTCACGATGGAGCCGAGCACAATTAAAAACGCCATCGCCGCCCACGAGCGTGTCGAGACCTCGGCAGGCAATTGCTCGCCAAAGCCCCATGCAAATAATAAAGAAAGCACGCCACCGCACAGCATCTGACTGGCAGCGCCCATCAAGCCCTGCGGCATGGAAAGATGCTTACCCCATACGGAGCCTAAAGACCATGATGCAGCGGCAAACATTAACAACCCGGCATTGAACCAGTCGCCCTGCAGGCTGCCTCGTGTATTGAGCAACAGGATGCCGACGACGCCAATGGCAATCCCCAGCCACTCTTGTCGGCGGATGCGATGCCCCCATAGACTCGAGAACACGGCCATCCAGATGGGCACGGTAGCAATGGCCAGCGCCGCCACACTGGACGAAACATGCAACTGGGCATGCGATACGGTGCCGTTACCCAGCACCGGTAACAGCAGCCCGACCCAGGCCGCCCCAGCCCATTGGGTGCGCTTAGGTGCCGCATGGCCCAAACATCTCAAGATGATATACAGCAGGCTTCCAGCAACGGCAAAGCGAATGCCGACCATCATAAACGGCGGAAAACTCTCGATGGCATATTTGATGGCCAGATAGGTCGAGCCCCAGATAAAGTAGGTACAACTCAACGCCACCATCACCAACAACCAGTGGTTTTTGTGTGTCATCGGTACGACAACCGCCCTTTCTTGTCTATGGCCCAAAAGAAAACGCTTGCCGCCCTCACAAGGCAACAAGCGTTGATTCAGAACCAACTTACACTTGCGGGTTCAATTTTTCTGCTTTGGCGTACAGTTTATTCAGGCCATTCAAATAGGCCTTGGCCGAGGCCACGACGATATCAGTATCGGCACCCTGACCATTGACGATACGCCCGCCTTTGGAGAGTCGTACCGTCACTTCACCCTGCGCATCGGTACCGCTGGTGATATTGTTGACCGAATACAGCAGCAACTCAGACTCACTTTGCACCACGCTTTCGATGGCTTTGAAGGTCGCATCCACCGGACCGCCGCCCACCGCTTCCGTGCGCTGCTCCGCGCCATCCACGCTCAACGTCAAGATCGCATGCGGGATCTCGCCTGTTTGTGACGCCACCTGCAAGTAAGTCAGCTTGAACATCTCACGCGTATCCTGCACCACCTCATCACTCACCAGCGCATGCAGGTCTTCATCGAAAATCTCGGATTTTTTATCTGCCAACTCTTTAAAGCGGGCAAATGCGGCATTGAGCGCATCTTCACTTTCCAGCTCAATACCCAGCTCTTTCAAGCGGGTGCGGAAAGCATTACGGCCAGACAATTTGCCCAGCGTGAGCTTGTTAGCACCCCAGCCCACATCTTCCGCCCGCATAATTTCGTAGGTTTCGCGATGCTTCAGCACGCCATCTTGGTGGATACCCGACTCGTGGGCAAAGGCATTGGCACCGACGATGGCTTTGTTGGGCTGCACCGGATAGCCGGTAATGGTAGACACCAGCTTGGAGGCAGGCACGATCTGGGTAGTATCAATGCGTGTACCCAGGTTGAAAATATCACTACGGGTCTTGATCGCCATCACGATTTCTTCCAGGCTGGCGTTACCTGCGCGTTCACCCAAGCCATTGATGGTGCACTCTACCTGACGCGCACCGTTCATCACAGCCGCCAGCGAGTTGGCCACAGCCATGCCCAGATCATTATGGCAATGCGTAGACCAAACCACCTTATCAGCGCCTTTGACACGCTGAATCAATGTTGCAAAACGCTCGCCCCAAACGGCTGGGATACTATAACCAACAGTATCCGGCACGTTGATGGTTTTGGCACCGGCTTCAATCACGGCTTCAAACACGCGCACCAGAAAATCAATCTCAGAACGTACGGCGTCCTCAGCTGCAAACTCGACATCCTCGGTGTACTCACGCTCCCCCTTCCCCGCCTGCACAGCGCGCTCCACGACCTGATCTCCGCTCATGCGCAGCTTGTTTTCCATATGGATTTTGCTGGTGGCAATAAAGGTGTGAATGCGACCACGGGCAGCATGTTTAATCGCCTCACCGGCACGACGCACATCGTTTTCACTGGCACGGGCCAGCGAGCAGACGGTGGACGTTTTGATCACCTTAGCGATCTCGGAAATCGCATCAAAATCACCGGGGCTCGCCGCAGCAAAACCCGCTTCAATCACATCCACGCCCAATTTTTCCAACTGGCGCGCGATGCGAATTTTTTCTTCTTTGGTCATCGCTGCACCGGGACTTTGCTCACCGTCACGCAGCGTGGTATCAAAAATAATAATTTGTTCCATGCGTTTTCCTAGACTATCAGTTGGATTTTACTCGCTTGTCCTACACTTGACCACAACCAGGCTAGCCGCCGCCCTATGCAGGGCGCAAAAAAAGCGCACCCTCGGGCGCGCTTTTCAAAAACAAATGCTTAGGCTTTCACTGCCAAACGGTCACGCACCCACATGTAGTAGCCGGACAGCGCATAGACAAACACCACGCTAAACAACACTTCGGGCGGGCTATACGAAATCAGCACAAAAGCCAGCATCACAGCCAAAATGGCCACGAAAGGCACAGAATGCCTGAGGTTGATATCCTTGCCACTGTAAAACTTGAGGTCAGAGACCATAGAGCCTGCAGCAAACACCGTCAGAAACCAGGCAATCCATTTCACCTGCAATGCGCCAAAGAAAATCTCACGCCCATCGATGTTGTATTCATAAGAGACCCAGACAAACCCCGCCAACAACGCGGCAGCAGCCGGGCTTGGTAAGCCCTGGAAGAAACGCTTGTCCTGAAAAGGATCATCGAGCTTGGTGTTGAAGCGCGCCAAGCGCAAGGCCGCACAGGCACAGTAAATAAAAGCCGCGATCCAGCCCAGCTTATTCATCGGTTGCAGGGCCCACACATACATAATCAAGGCAGGCGCCACGCCAAACGACACCATATCCGCCAAACTATCGTACTCGGCACCAAAGGCGCTTTGCGTATTGGTCATTCTGGCTACACGACCATCCAGACCATCCATCACCATGGCAATAAAGATTGCAATCGCCGACTGCTCAAAATGCAGATTCATGGCTTGCACGATGGCATAAAAGCCGCCGAACAATGAGGCGGACGTAAACAGGTTGGGAAGCAGATAAATGCCGCGCTGACGCAGAGTCGTGTGTTGATCGCGTCGTGAAAGGCGGTTTTGAGGGTCGACCATAAATAGTTTTCAGAATTGCAGAATACCTGCATTGTTGCGGGCAATCGCAAAAAATGCAAGCTTATCGACCCCGGCAAGCCACCGGGGCGCACATAAGAAGGGCGATAGCGAATGTGCTAAAATAGCGGTTTATTTCAGACAGTTATCGCACTTTCATGCAGTTTTCATTACACAATACCGACGGACTGGCGCGTCGCGGCACCGTCAGCCTGCCCCACGGCGAGGTGCAAACCCCGGCCTTTATGCCTGTAGGCACCTACGGCACGGTAAAAGCCATGTCACCACAAGAGTTGGATGAGATTCAGGCACATATTGTGCTCGGCAACACCTTTCACCTCTGGTTGCGCCCAGGGCTGGAAGTGATTGCCGCCCATCAGGGCCTGCATGCATTCATGGGCTGGGACAAACCTATCCTGACTGATTCTGGTGGTTTTCAGGTATGGAGTCTGGGCGATCTGCGCAAGATCACCGAAGAAGGCGTCAAGTTTCAATCCCCCATCAATGGCGACCGCTGCTTTTTAACGCCAGAAGAATCCATGCGCATTCAGCGCGTGCTCAACAGTGACATCGTCATGATTTTTGACGAGTGCACACCCTACCCGGCCAGCC
>CAYTIV010000100.1:0-7234 GCA_964437895.1 uncultured Methylotenera sp. | reverse complement strand
TGAGCTGGAACCGGTTGGGGAGCTTGGTTAAAAAGTCATGATTGGCCTGAAACCAGATCTCTTGCTGCGCGGCGCGGGCCTGATTTTTATTGCTGCGATAGAGTTTGACCAGTTGCAATAATAGCAACACGGCAAAGAATGCCACGGCTTAAAACATGTACTTGCTGACCGAGCTTTCCGAAGGCTTGCGTCGCCATTTTTCTAGAATATCGTGCGGGTTGGTACCGATTTGCTGTGTGGCTTTGTTTAAAATGCTGACCAGCACCGGTTCACGCGCACTTGCGGCCATGAATACTTGGCTGGTCAGCGGGGTGATGCCACTTTTTTTCACACCGCTGATTTTGTGAAAGTCTAAGTGGTAATCGAGGACCAATTCATTGCCGACATAGGCATCTACCGAACCGGCAGCCAGATATTCAAATGCTTCGTCGGCGATATCCACCAACTTCAGCTTTACCCCTGGCACCAGCATTTTCAGCATTTGTGGCAGAGGCCCCCCTCGGAATACGGCGATCCTTTTGTTGACCAAGTCGCTTAATTGCAGATTATTGCCGAGGGCAGTATTGTTCAATGCTGTATAAATCGCATTGGGTGTTTCGAGATAAGGCGTATCCAGCTTGCTAAAACCGTCAGGTGCATGCTGGCCACGTACTCCCGTAGTGATCGCTGCTTCGCGGGTTGAAAGATTGTCATGAAAATCAACGATGGTCATCGTCAGACCAGTCAAATGGCTGATTTTTTCAAGATACTGAATGGATACGCCTTTGTGTTTCTGGTTCTCCAGCTGAAATTCTACCGGCATCCAGCCATTTTTGACCGCCACACGCAGCGTGGGGTGCTCTTTGAGCCAAAGACGTTCTTCTTCGGTCAATGGCAGGGCTGTGGGGGTTGCTGTGGAGATCACATTTCCTGGTGTAATTTCTTGCGCAAACAGCGAAACAGTCACACTCAGTCCGAATGTGAGCATCACAAGTTTGGCTTTCATCCAACGGGATGCCGCTGAACCATTCAATCCCATTAGTCCCCCAGATAATCTTTTTATACACATTGAATTGTATGCGATGGTTTGTAAAGTCATGGCTGGAATTGATAGGGTTTTTAGCCGCTTTTCATCACATATGTCTTAACGGCACGCAGTTAGAGTTATTGAGTGGATTAGTCTGTTTTTTTACTGATGGGCTCTAAAAGAGATGACAACCACTGTTAATATAATGGCTAGGGGCGAGGCCAGACTGTTTCACAGGGCGAAACAGCGAGGCTGAGAGCAGTGACCTCACTACGGGTCGGCATGTAAGCATGAGGGATTTATAAACAATGCGTCAGCGCCGATATGCGGGTAAGGGATGGGAAGTATGAACTTGTAGAGGTGTCCGACAAAATACTGGGTATGGGAGTCCGGTAAATGAAAAAAATAACAATTCTTTTGATGGCAGCATTCGCGCTGTCAGGCTGCTCAGTCAATATGGTGAAACTGGGCGTTTACAAAAACAAGGCGCAATTGATTGGTCTAGATGGCACGGTGCATACCGGCAGTATCCTCATCAATGACATCAGCAATGATGGCGATATTGAATTTGATGACTCCCCTTATGGCAAACTCACTGGTAAATGGACTGCCACCAGTGCTGTTGCCCCGGTGGTGAGAAGTGCCGCTTCTGATACCACCCCGGCAGAAGCTGTGGTGCGCAGGGCCTATTCAGGTAAATCATTCTTACTGGCCAATAATAAAGCGGTGCTCAATTGTGACTTTAAAGTCAACATTGAGGGCGATGGCATGTTGGGCAGTGTGTTTGTGATTGGCGATGGCCTCTGTGTCGACGAGCAGAAACGCAGTTTTCCGATTCAGTTTTTCAAATCCTGATAGTTTCCTTACGTGGCGTCTGATCTCGTTGATCAGCTGCGCCATCGTTTGCTTTTATCAACAGTATCTCGTAGCCGATTCGCGGCGATCACCCTTCCAAACAACGCGCGCTTGAAAAAGCAGCCTTCCGCAGAGGGATTTGATTTGGCAGCATCTATCTGTGCACCCGCGCCCGCTGCCCCAGTGCGATGTGAAATATGCCCACGTTGTCCGAGGATTCTGACAAACAATTAAGCTGAGAGCGGATGGCTCTTGCCGTCGGGGCACGAGAAGATAGCGAATAGGACGATTGTGGGCTGTCTGTTGCGCCGATGGTAGGAGACATCATGCTAGGAACCTTGCTGATCGTATTACTCACCCTCGCACTCATGCATGTCATGCGTGTCGCCATGGCCGACCGGTCA
This sequence comes from uncultured Methylotenera sp., assembly GCA_964437895.1. Classification (GTDB taxonomy): domain Bacteria; phylum Pseudomonadota; class Gammaproteobacteria; order Burkholderiales; family Methylophilaceae; genus Methylophilus. The sequence goes on along the minus strand of CAYTIV010000100.1, from coordinate 4,969 downwards.
TGGCGCATCAGCCCTCAGCGGGCACTGGTTATTTTGGTGCTGATGCTCATCATGACGGCGTTCGCCATCGGATTTATTGACCTTTAGTCTTTCGCGCAAGAGGTGCTGAGGCCATAGATACGGTGTGTCTGCGCCCTGAAAACAGTCAAACAAACTCATAAATATATTGTTCTTTCGCAAACTATCTTTTGTCGGCAACACGTAAAATGAATCATCTTTCATTTTGACTACTTGTGTTCGTGAAACTCAGTCCCTCTTCAAAAAGTCGTTTAATTGCTGTGTTAGCAGCGGTCATGGCTTTTATGTTTGGACATTTTCTGTTGGACTACCAACAGCAAAAGAATGAAAGCGAATTGCAGCTGGAGGCGGCTGCCCATGGCAATATGCTGAGAGCCGCACTGGACCGTGAGTTGAACTCGCTGTTATATGTGTCCAATGGCTTATCCAGTTTCATCAAGGTTTATCGCAATGAGCTGCAGCCAAAAAAGATGCAGGCCATATTGGCCGATCTCTGGGTACACGCACACCATGTGCGTAATTTGGCGGTGGCAGTCAATTACAAACTCACCTACGTCTACCCCAAACGCAGTAATGAAAAAATCATAGGCGTGGACTATCGCAACATCCCTTCGCAGTGGCCCAAAGTCAAACTGGCGGTGGATTCAAAACAAGGTGTACTGGATGGCCCGCTGCCCCTGATTCAGGGCGGAAATGGCATGATTTATCGCTTCCCTATTTTTGTTGATGACAAATACTGGGGCATCATGTCTACCGTGATTGATACCGATGGCTTTTTGGAGGCGGCTTTCAAAAACGTGGCTGAAGCAGGGTTCAGTTTTGCTATCCGCACGGCAGATGATCAGCATGTATTTTATGGCGACCCGGCGCTGTTCAAGCGACCACATGTGTTTATTCAAGAGAGCCGCGTGCCGAATGGCGTTTGGCAATGGGCGATTGAAAACAAAAATAGAGAAAACCTGCGCGGCAGAGCGCTGGGTAATCTGCTGAATATATTGTTTAGTGTGCTGGTCGGTACGCTGGCTTACTTTTTTGCCCAGGAGCGCTATTATCTGTCTGAGGGGGCGTTGATGGACAGCCTGACAGGCCTGCCTAATCGGCGTTTGCTGGAGAGTCGCCTCAGCTTTGCCCATTCTGAAGCCAAACGTGAGCGTAGAAAGTTTGGTCTGATGGCACTCGATGTGGATCACTTCAAGGCCATTAATGATCACTACGGCCATGATGTGGGCGATGAGGTGATTAAGGCCGTGGCGGCCAGATTGAAGTCCAATATCCGTGAGATGGATACCGTGAGCCGATTGGGCGGCGATGAATTTGTGATTGTGCTCAAGGATCAGCCCTCCGAACACGAGTTGACCAAAGTGGCCGCCAAATTGCTGGATATCTTCAGTGTGCCCATGCTGATCAGTGATCAGCAGATTGCCGTGCATTTGAGCATCGGTCTCACTATGTTTGACCCGCAGTCTGAGGTGAGCCTGAAACAGTTGCTCAAACAGGCCGATATGGCGCTCTACCAGGCCAAACGCGCCGGGCGTAACACTTACAGTCTCTGGAAGCCGGCCTAATCTCTTGGCTGCCCGCGCAAGCGACGTGATTGCCTCAGGCGTGATGACAGTCCCGCCTCAACCCTCTACAATAAGCCCCTATGCAGGTGCAGCCTGCGCATGAATCTATGATCGCCGGGGGAATGAAATGAGTCGTTTGTTTGGAGAAACGCACCGACAGGTGCAGGATGCGCAGGGGACGCGCCAGTTGGCCGACCGTATCGAAGAAATCGCCTGTAAGACTGAGATTGATGATGATGCCAAAGGCTTTATCGAGTCGCTGGACATGTTTTTTTTGTCCAGCGTTGATCATCACGGCAGACCAACCGTTTCTTATAAAGGGGGCTCTCCCGGTTTTGTGCGCGTACTGGATGCGCAGACGCTGATGTTTCCGATTTATGATGGCAATGGCATGCAGCTGTCAGTGGGTAATATGGTTGGCAATGCTGAGGTGGGCTTGCTGTTTATCTCGTTTGAGCGCCCACACCGCATTCGCTTGCAAGGCCGTAGCAGTGTGTCCCAAGACCCGGCCCTGCTGGCGCATTATCATGAGGCTGAGTTTGTCGTCAAAGTGGCGTTATCTGAGTTGTGGCAGAACTGTCCGCGCTACATTCACCGTTACACGCGTGACAGTGCCTCGCGCTATGTGCCCAAGGCCGCCTGTGAAACCCCGTTGGCGGAATGGAAACGTCTGGAATTTGTGCAAGACGTCATCTCTGAAACCGATGCCCAAAAAGCGCAACAGGCGGGGTTTATCGACGTGGAAGACTGGATCGCCCGTATTAAAGCCGGTGCACCAGACGTTTAATCACTGCATACGAAAGCAAAAAAGCGCAAGGCATGCCTTGCGCTTTTTTATTGCGTCTCCAGACTTAGAACTTCATGCGTAATCCAGCACCATAGCTGGTCACATCCGTGTAGGTGGTCGCACGTGGATACTTATCACCGGAGAAGTGGTTGGTGGTATAAGCCAAGTAAGTATCAAATCGTTTGTTGAGCTTGTAGTCCACCATCATGGTCCAAGTGTCAATCTTGCCCTGAGAGTTGGTGGAGACCGTAGGCCCTTCAATCGCATTGGCGATGGTTTGGTAATAACCGATAGAGGTCGTCAGGCCTGCCAATGCGGGCATGCGTTGTGCAAAGTCAAAATTGCCGCCAAGATAATACACATAGTTGTTTTGCTTGTAGCCAGGTTGCAAGGCTGAGGTTGCTACGCCGCCAAATACCGTTTGGTCATACAACGTGTGATAAGTAATGCTGTGCGATGAAGAAGGCTTTAATTGAAACCACTCCATGCCACCGATGATTTTCAGGTCTTTGCTGGGCGACCATCTGCCGGTGAGCAAGACTGCCTCAGTGTTGAGCAGTGAGACGGCGATGGTGTCATTGGCCAGCGGGTTGCCTGGGGCAGCCGTGCCCGAGCGCACGGAATCAAAAAACTTGTCATAGGCAAACTGTACACCGAAAGCGCTGCTCTCGTAGCCTAATTGCGTGGTGAAGCCATGGCCGTGTGACGTGCCGGCTGAGTTTCCGAACTGATTCATCACGGCGTAATTGATTTTGTCATGACTCTCCAGTTCGTACACGTTGGCATATTTGATGGCGTTTTTCATACGTGAGTTTTCAGACACGCCACCACCGCCACCTACCGTACCGCTTTCACCCAAGGGGGAGAAACTGTCGGCTTTGCCGTTCGGGTCATACGTCACCGTAATTTCGAAAAATGGATTGTACTGGGTGCCATAGGTTAGCTTGCCCAACGCCCCGCCATCAATCCCTGCCCACGCTTGACGTGTAAACAACTCACCGTTCATGGAGGAGTTGGCACTGACGCTGGAGTTGGCGTTGGTGCCAGAATTGTCTGCCAGCGTTTGTGCGGCGTCATGCAGCCGCATGTCCAGCGTATTGAAGCCGGCTTCGAATTGATAGATGAATTTAAACGGTTGTTCAAACAGCGCCAGCTGTGCAACCTCGCCCTTGAAACCCAGTCGCGAACCTTGCCAGCCGCCATTCACCCAGTTGGTTCTCGAGGTGGTTCTGGCGGTTTTCTTAGCGCCCGAATAAGGATAAAAGTTGTTGGCCAACTCATAGTTCTCGGGCAGGGAGTGGTTAATGTGCGTCAGGCCGATATCGACCAAACCATATACCTGAAAGTAAGACGGATGGTCACCCAGATTAAAGTTGATGCGAAAGGGATTGTCATCGTTCATAAAGCGATACAACAGAGACGGGGCCTCCTGCGTCGTCGCGCTGGACTGGTCTGGCGTGCCCTGGGCGTGCGCTGCCAAGGCCTGCGTCAATGCCAGTGGCAACAGAGCCAGTTTAAAAAAGTGTCTGAAGGTCATCGCTATCCTTTAAAACTATCATCTGGAGGGTTACAGGATAGGCATTATTGATCTGAAATATGAATTTTGGGTGACAAGCGGCTTACGCCAACCTTACAGGTTTTGATAGTCCGCTGTCATCTATCGATCGCAATACCGCCTCATACCATGAGGGCAGGACGGCTTGTCGTCAGAGGGGCGCGCTTAACACATACGTTAAAACTGGTGTGTCAGTTGCACACTAAGAATATCTGCACTGCCATCATAAGTGCCTGCGATCAGGCCTTTGTTGCTTGCGGCTGGCGTCTGCTGATCGTCATAGATGCGTGCTTCTTTGATAAACAGGTGCGCATAACCGACATCCAGCTTGGTTTGGGGGTGATATTGCCAACTGGCGCCTAAGGATAGCCAAATGCGATCATTGCCAGGGATGCGTGCGGTTCTGTGGTTATTGTCTATGGCTTCCTGATCATAGGCGACGCCCGTGCGTAGTTTGAGCGTATCGGTATAGCGGTAATTCAGGCCGGCTGAAAAGCGCAGGGTATTGTTCCAGTGTTCTGCCGTACTACCCAGCGCCGTATTGGAGCCATTGTCACGCATGATCGTCAGCGCCTTGAACTGGCTCCAGCGCGTCCAGGTAATGTCTGTGAGCAGATCCCAGCGGTCATCAAGATGGCTGAAGCTACTCAAAGAGACGGATTCCGGCAACGTGAGATCGGCCGTGATATCGGTGTTGAGCGTACGAGACGCGATGCCGTTAAAGCTGGTGAAAGGGGAGCGTGCATCTCCTTTGAGGTGCTGCTCGACCTTTGAGCGATAAGCCAGGCCTAACCGCGTATCCGGGGTGACTTGGTAAATGGCACCCAGGTTATAGCCAAAGCCCCAGTCATCCCCCTTGTTTTTGACGGTAGATTCGGGCTGCCCTATGGCTGAGAGGTTGACTGCGCTGGTGAGCTCCGCCTGCGCCCACATGGCTGAAATACCGGCACCGAATGACCATTGCTCATTCATTTTCCATGCGATGGAGGGATTGATGTTGACAGTTTTTAGCTCGGACTTGATGGCCTGAAAGCGCCCCAGCCA
>CAYTIV010000099.1:0-7277 GCA_964437895.1 uncultured Methylotenera sp. | reverse complement strand
CAGCGGTATCCGTGGTCTGGTTTTCTTCCTGTGACAGAATTTCATTCATGTCAGCCAAGACAGACTGTACATCACCCACAATCGGCACATCGACCTTCACGCGTTTGGAAATGCTTGAAGGATCTACGTCCACATGAATGATGGTGCGTTTTTGGCCTGAGAAGTGTTTTGGGTTGCCAATCACGCGGTCGTCAAAACGTGCGCCCACCGCCAGCAGTACGTCGCAGTTTTGCATGGCCATGTTAGCCTCGTAGCTGCCGTGCATGCCCAGCATGCCGACAAACTGCTTGTCCGTGGCCGGATAACCGCCCAAGCCCATCAGCGTATTGGTGACCGGGAAATTCAGGGCCTTGGCCAGTTTGACCAGTTCTGCTGCGCCATTACCCAACACCAGACCGCCGCCGGTATAGATCATCGGGCGTTTAGCGCCCAGCAGCAGTTTAACTGCCTTCTTGATCTGGCCGCTATGGCCTTTAAGAATCGGGTTGTAGGAGCGCATCTCTACCGTTTTTGGGTAGATGAAGTCTGCCACGTGTGCCGTGATGTCTTTAGGAATGTCGACCACAACCGGGCCTGGACGGCCTGTTTTGGCGATGTAAAACGCCTTCTTGATGGTCGGTGCGATATCCTTGACGTGCTTAACCAAGAAGTTATGTTTTACGCAGGGACGGGTCACGCCCACCATGTCGACTTCTTGGAAGGCGTCCATGCCGATGGCGGGTACAGGCACCTGTCCGCTGATGACCACCATCGGGATAGAGTCCATGTATGCCGTTGCAATCCCTGTCACCGCATTGGTCGCGCCTGGACCACTGGTCACCAGTGCAACGCCTACATCGCCTGTGGCGCGTGAATAGGCATCTGCGGCGTGAACCGCGGCCTGCTCGTGACGCACCAGAATGTGTTTGAAACCATTCTGCTTATATAAGGCATCGTAGATGTGCAAGACCGCGCCACCTGGATAGCCAAACACAAATTTGACTTTCTCTTCATTCAGGCAGGAGACAACAATGTCCGCACCTGTCATGGATTTGGCGTGGGTGTCTGTCGCAGAGTGGGCTGAGGCGTCCATAAAACCTTGATTTTTCGGCTAATAAATGTTGAACCCTATACATTAGCTTGCTTTACTAATTTGGTCAAGATTGTCGGACATGTCTGCAGACAGTAATCGCCCTTTGTTGGAAATAAACGACCTGGCATCAAATAGCTGTTGACTGTTTAAATGAGAAACATTATCATTTGCATAACGGTTTAACGAGAGTCATGGCATGTCTTCTTCTGATGCAGCGTCTTCCAGTCATTTATATGATCCGGATCTGCCTAACGCGAGTGCGGTGCTGGTATCGCTCAGCTGTGTGGCTACGCGCTATGCCTTGAATCCCTCGGAAGATCTGGCTTTGCTGGGATGCAGTCTGGCAGAGACGCTGACTGCGCCAGAGTATGCCGAAAGTGGTTTGATTACCACGGCTGCCAAACAATTGCTGCAGGAGTGGCAGTCTTTGTTGCAGGCGCAGCAGGCCATGTCTATGCAGCAGGCATTGGCAGAATATGGAGTACCCACGCTTACCTTACAGTGAGCGTATGGGGTGCGTAAATAAGTGTAATGGAGTAAGTGATGGCAAGAACCACCGGGCCCAGGCTCAAAATCATGCGTGCGTTGGGCGTTGAGTTGCCTGGCTTGTCGCGCAAATCCATAGAAGGCAGACCGAATCCGCCTGGTCAGCATGGTCAACAGGCTGCGCGTCGTCGTCGCTCTGACTTCGCGGTGAAGCTGGTGGAAAAGCAGAAGATCCGTTTTAACTACGGTGTCAGTGAAAAGCAAATGCGCAAACTGATGCTGGAAGCGCGTAAAGGCAGTGAGCCTACCGGTGAAAAGCTGATGTCACTGCTGGAGCGCCGTTTGGATAATGTGGTATTTCGTGCTGGATTTGCGCCGACCGGGATTGCCGCGCGCCAGTTGGTTAATCATGGTCATGTGCTACTGAATGGCAAGTCGGTCAATATTGCGTCCATCCGATTGAAGGTGGGCGACGTAGTGGCTTTGAAAGAGAGCAGCCGCAAGATACCTATGGTCGTGGCGTCTTTGGCGGCCCCGAGCCTGACCGTGCCTGAGTGGTTGGCCGTCGATGTCGGTCATGGCACCGCCAGCATTGGGCATTTGCCTTCGATTGAGGATGTGCCGTTTCCGATTGATGTACAGCAGGTGGTGGAATACTACGCTAACCGCGTTTAATGACTGGGTGGCCGTCAATGGCCGCTCGTCAAACAGCATTTGAGCAATTCTCCCAACCCCAACATGCAATTGCTCAAATCGGCGTGATGGTACATGCGCCACCACCCCTGGTAAGGGTGTTCCTTGAAATATGATGCCGCATTGCTTTGGCAAGTAAGCCGGCCTTTTTTTGGAGTAGAAACAGAACATGACTGATGGCGTGTCTCCCTCGGAGGAGCAGAATCCGGCCGCTGCGCCTGTGGTGGATGCGAACCAGTTGCTGGGTGCGCGTGGGGTGCTGTCGATTGTGCATGCCGGCGAGACTTACCAACTGCGCCGCACCAAGCAGAATAAGTTGCTGCTGACTAAGTGTTGTGGCGAACGGGTGTTTGGCGGCGCTCAGAATAATGATTAGAGGTTTGGATATGTATCCGTATGACAGCAACCTGCGGGTTGCTTTTTGTGATTTGGCAAGGAGTGTAAGTTGATGGCAACATCCCCATCCCTGCGTGGATTATCTTTGAAGGCTGAGACGGTCTCTGCCCTGCCATGGCCACAGCTGAGCTTGCACCGGCGTCAACTCGGCGAGTTGGCGGGGGTGTTTCGCTGGTCAGTCATGGCCACCGAAAACGGCCTGCTGCGCGATCAGCGTCAAGGCTGGCATGCATTTGGCATGCTGGGTGTGGTGGCCTTGCATGCCGCCGTGGTGGCCTGGTTGTTGTGGCATCAGGCGCCGGTAGTGATTGAGCCTGTGCCTGAGCCCATCACCGTGACGTTGATTCAGTTGCCGGCCAAAAAAGAAGAGGCGCCCGCGCCAGAAGTGGCGCCGCTGATCAAAAAACAAGCGGTGGTTAAGCCTGTCATCAAGCCGCAAGATACACCGGTGAAGCTGAATCGTCCGGCACCCGTGGTCGAGCGCATCACTGAAACCACACCAGAGCAGCCGAAATTTGAAGCCACCACTCAGGCTGCTGCGCCCCCGCCCGAAGCACCCATGGCGGCTGCACCCAGCAAACCTGCGCCAGCAGCTGCACCCGCAAAGCAAGAAGTGGTTGAAGAAAAGGAAGAGCCGCCAAAGTTCGGCGTGGCCTATCTGAATAACCCTGCGCCGGAGTATCCGCGGTTATCGCAGCGTGCAGGTGAAGAGGGCAAGGTGCTGATGAAGGTGCTGGTTTCCGCAGAGGGGCGGCCAGAGTCGGTGGATGTGATTAAAAGTAGTGGTTTTGAGCGTCTGGATAAGGCGGCTGTGACTGCGGTCAAGCAGTGGCGTTTTGAGCCTGCCCGCAAAGGCGGCAAGACCCTCAGTGCGTATGTGAATGTGCCATTGTCATTTTCACTGACCCAGAATTAAATCGTTTTTTATTGAGCCAGTTTTCAGAGAAGGGAATATCTAATGCAATCAACGAGTGGTTTGACTTTTATTACCGAAGGCGGCGTGGTGTCGGTATTGGTCGCGCTGATCTTACTGACCATGTCGGTACTCAGCTGGTACTTTATTGTGGTCAAAGCCTGGCAGGTGTTCAAACACAAGCGTGATGTGGCCGAGTACGTACGTCAGTTTTGGCGTAAAGCCACCCTGCAAGAAGCCTTGCAGACCTCTGCGTTGCAATCACCGGCCTGTCGCTTGGCGCTAACCTCGGTGGAATCCGCGCAGCATCACCAACAATATGCCAGCCAATCTCTGGGCGCTGCCTGTAGCCAGGATGAATTTATCGCGCGTCAGTTACGTCGCACGCTGTCGCAAGAGCAAGCGGCGCTGGAGAGTGGCTTATCGGTACTGGCCTCAGTAGGCAGTGTGGCGCCGTTTGTGGGTCTGTTTGGCACTGTGTGGGGGATCTACCACGCGTTGACGGCCATCGGCCAATCAGGCGTAGCGACCATAGACAAGGTGGCTGGTCCGGTGGGTGAGGCGCTGATCATGACGGCGATTGGTCTGGCTGTGGCGATTCCTGCCGTGTTGGCTTACAACGCATACATTAAGGCCAATCGCGGCATCATGGCTGAGCTGGAAAGCTTTGCGCAAGATTTGCATACGCTGCTGACGACGGGCGCGCCGCTGGTGATTAAAAACGGCAACAAACCTGCCAATGTGACAGAGTTGCATAGCAAAGTGACTAGCAAGGGTGGCAATGTATGATGGGCCACAATCCCTTTAGTGCTGGCGAGCACACGCAACCCATGAGTGAGATCAATACCACGCCGCTGGTCGATGTGATGCTGGTGTTGCTGGTGATTTTTATCATCACTGCGCCGTTGCTGACGCATGCGGTAAAAATTGATCTGCCACAGGCGACATCGCAGCCGCTGGAAGAAAAGCCAGAGGTGATTGATTTGGCCGTGGATGCGGAAGGCAAGATTTTCTGGAATGACACCGAATTGCAGGCGGCTGATTTGCCTGCACGCATGACAGAAGCCGCTGCCAAGCAACAACAGCCAGAGTTGCAGATTCGTGCCGATAAAAATACGCGTTATCAGGTGCTGGCTGAGGTGTTGGCCAAAGCCCAAACCGCAGGCATGAAAAAAGTCGGGTTCGTGAGCCAGCCGCAACCTTAACCGCGTATCGAGGCAGCCTTAAGCATGATGACCCCCGCTACCATCAGAACCTGGGCCTGGATACATAAGTGGTCCAGCCTGGTATGTACCGTTTTTATGTTGTTGCTGTGCGTGACCGGGCTGCCACTGATTTTTCATCATGAGATCAATGACTGGCTAGGGCATCATGTCGATACGCCACGGATCACCCCCCAGGGGCCACCGGCCACGATGGACAGCTTGCTGGCCGCCGCTAAAAGCCGCCAGCCTGGGTTGGTGCCCTTGTATATGTATCGTGAGGATGACGAACCGCTACAATGGGTTGTCACCATGGCGCCAAGCGCACAGGCTGAGCGTGGTTTCCGTCAGGTGGTGCTAGACGCGCGTACGGGCCAGGTTCTGGCCGAGCCGCCACTGGAATCTGGCTTCATGTATGTGATGTTCAAGCTCCATGTAGACCTGTTTGCCGGTTTGCCAGGCATGTTGTTTCTGGGCGCCATGGGGGTGTTGCTATTGCTGGCCATCATTTCTGGTGTGGTGTTGTATGCCCCCTTTATGCGCAAGCGCGCGTTTGGCGAGATTCGACAGCAACGGGGTCCACAACTCAAACGCCTGGATGTGCATAATTTTCTCGGCATCGTCACACTCAGCTGGGCGCTGGTGGTCGCGGCGACTGGCGTGATCAATGCCTGGTCTGATCTGGTGGTTAAATACTGGCAGTCGGATCAGATGGCGCAAATGATCGCCCCTTATCAGGGGCTGACGCCGCCGACCCGCTGGGCCTCATTACAGGCCGCTGTCGATGTGGCAAGGCAGGCTGAGCCACAGATGGCGCTGGGTTTTATTGCGTTTCCGGGGACGGCTTACGCCAGTCCGCATCACTACGGCATTTTTATGCGCGGTGAGTCCCCACTTACAAAACGGCTCTTCAAGCCTGTGCTGGTGGATGCCAGTGACGCAACCCTGACCGATCGCCGTGCGCTGCCTTGGTATCTGGTCGCGTTGCTGATCTCGCAGCCGCTGCATTTCGGGGATTACGGTGGCCGCATCCTGCAATGGTTGTGGGCGCTGCTCGATGTGATGACCATCATCGTACTTTGGACCGGGCTCGTGCTGTGGTGGAAAAAACGGCATGACATGGTCATAGACCGCACCACTCGCATCGGGCTGAGCAAAGCCTACTAAGCGCCTCACGCAGGCGTCATGCAACCCTCAATAAGACCTTTATCATGCCTCCTAAACCCTTACGCCAGATCTTCTTCTGGCCTGTGCTGATTGCGCTCGTTTCGCTGGCGGGGCTGGTGTTGGCGCTGGTGTATGACGACCTCTGTGAGCAGCTTGCATTGCTGGCGATCGCGGTGCCGGTACTGGTCGCTATGGTGCTGTACTGGGGGCTGCCGCAAATACAGCGACGCTAGTCATGGCGCCTGCATTGGACGCGCTAAGGGTAGTTTTCAGCCTATCGTTTATACATAGCCCTTGCTCACTGTTGACCTTTTAAATGATAATAGTTATCATTTAGTTTTAATCGCAAGCCAACGAGTGTTTCTCCTGTAGCCAGCAATCAACCTACTGGAGCAATAATGCACTCGTTTCGTATACACACGCTTACGCTAGCCCTGATGCTGGCCTTTCCCCTTGTCGCGGCGCATGCCGATGAGGTCGATACCGAGCAAACCCTCTCAGAAGTCAATGTGCAGGCGCGAAAAACGTCTGATACCCCCAGCGAAAAAACCCGCTCTTATACCGTGCCCGCTTCAGCCACGGCTACCAAAATGGAGGCATCCCTCAAAGAGACTCCGCAATCGGTTTCTGTGATTACCCGCACCTTGATGGATGACTTTCGTTTAAATAACATCAATGATGTGCTGGATTACGCGACAGGCATCAAGGTCGAGCGCGTGGAGCCTACCCGCAATTACTACACGGCCCGCGGGTCGGATATCACCAACTTTCAGATTGACGGCATAGGCACACCGTTTACCTATGGCTTAGTGTTTGGCGATATCGATATGGCCGTGTATGACCGCGTTGAAGTCTTGCGCGGGGCGAATGGTTTACAAACCGGCACGGGCAATCCGTCAGCCACCATCAATTTTATCCGTAAGCGACCGACAGCAGACACGCAAGCCAAAGCCTCTGCCAGCATCGGGCAATGGGATTATCGTCGCCTGGATGCCGATGTCTCTGGCCGCCTAAACGAAGCGGGTTCGGTGCGTGGTCGCCTCACTGCCGCTCACCAGACCAGTGATTCATATTTAGACCGCTATTCGACCGAGCGCAATGTGCTGAATGGTGTGTTGGAGATGGATCTCTCAGAGCAGACCCTGTTAACCGTCGGCCACACATACCAAAAGCACAATACCAGCGGCAATATGTGGGGAAGCCTGCCCCTGCTCAATGCCGATGGTAGTCAGCGCAGCTACAGCCGGTCAGCGTCTAGCGCGCCGGCCTGGACCTATTGGGATACGATAAACAACATTACCTTTGCTGAACTGCAACATGAGCTCAATCAGCAGTGGAAGTTGAAAGC
>CAYTIV010000098.1:0-7386 GCA_964437895.1 uncultured Methylotenera sp. | reverse complement strand
TGAGCAACGCAAGGGAGCCGAAGGCCGTGATGGCTGGGTGCCCTCTTCTTTGGTGACTTTCTGTGGGGCAAGCAACAGAAAGTCACTCGCCGACAAGGCGAAAACGAATGCCGCCATGGAGTAAAAACTTGATTGAGTGTTCAGTGACTGTGCGCCCGAAGAGTTACTTTTTTAGAAGTTCCGCAATCGCTGCCATCAACCTCTGTGTGGTCCCTCCAAGCGAAAAGGACTACTTTACTTTCCACCCAAACATCAATGCTCAGCCCAATGAAAACCTAGCTTAATCCATCTTCTCCTGACCAAAAAAATGCTGATACAAAATCGGCAATACAAACAATGTCAAGAATGTCGCTGTGATCAAACCGCCTATCACTACAATCGCCAATGGCCGTTGAATCTCTGCGCCTGGCCCGGTGGCAAATAGCAGCGGAATCAAGCCGAAAGCAGTGATGCTTGCGGTCATCAGTACCGGCCGCAAGCGACGTTTCGCTCCTTCATAGGCAATCTGGCTAGCCGCCATGCCTTGCGCAGCCAGGTGCTGGAAATGGCTCACCATCACCACGCCGTTGAGCACGGCGATGCCAAGCAGTGCGATGAATCCCACCGAGGCTGGCACTGAGAGATACTCCCCCGACAGCCAGAGTGCAAACACGCCGCCTATCATGGCAAACGGGATGTTGGCCAGAATGAGTAAGGCTTTGGGTAGGGAGCCAAAGGTCATGAACAGCAGTAGCGCAATGAGCGTGATGGCGATGGGAATGACGATGCTGAGTCTGGCAGCGGCACGCTGCTGGTTTTCAAACTGCCCACCCCATTTAAGCCAATAGCCTTCTGGCAGCTTGACCTGCTGCTCTACCTTTTGCTTCGCCTCCTCTACAAAGCTGACCAGGTCACGGTTTTTGACATTGGCGGTGACGACGACCATGCGGTTGCCGCGTTCACGGTCGATTTTGACCGGACCTTCCTCCCGCACGATCTGCGCTACGCTGGAGAGCGGTACACTGCCGCCTTGCGGCAAGGCCAGTCGGAGTTGGCTGAAATCGGACGCGGACTCACGCACGACCTCACTGCCGCGCAACAGAATCGGCGTGCGGCGGTTGCCTTCTAGCACTATGCCCAGCAGCTTGCCTTCCAGCTGGCTTTGCAGCAACGCATTGATGTCTGCCACACTGAGTCCCAGGCGTCCGGCGGCGACCCGGTCTATTTTGATTTGCATATACTGCACGCCACTGTTTTGCGGGGTGTAGACATCCTGATTACCGGGTATGGATTCCAATACCTTGATGATCTCTTGCGCCTTCTGGTTCAGTACCTGCAGGTCGGTGCCAAAGATCTTGAGGGCCAGATCGCCGCGCACGCCTAGGATCATCTCGTTGACGCGCATTTCAATCGGTTGCGTGAAGTTGTAATCCAGCCCGGGAACCCCATGCATGACTTGGCGCAGCTTGGTGAGTAGCGCAGCCTTGTCAGGCACCTGCCAGGTCTCGCGTGGCTTAAGGACCAGAAAGTTATCACTTTGGTTGACGCCCATCGGATCCAGCCCCAGTTCATCTGAGCCCGCGCGCGAATAAATGCCCTGAATCTCAGGCACTTGTTGCATCAGGGTTTGTTGCAGATGGGTGTCGGTGTCTATGCTTTGCTGCAAGGCAATCGATGGCAACTTCTCGGTGCCAATAATCACATCGCCTTCGTCCATGGTCGGCATAAAGGTTTTGCCTATCAGCGGGTATACCAGTGCGGTTAGCAGTAACAAGCCCCCGGCCATCACAATCACGCTACGCTTGTGTTGCATGGCGGTGGCCAGCGACTGTGCGTACCAGCGGTTGAGATGGCGGATCAGCCAAGGGTCTTCGCTGGCATGGTCTTGAATCAAGAACGAAGCGAGGACGGGTACGATGGTGAGCGAGAGCAGCAGCGAGGCGCCGAGTGCAAACATGATGCTGAGCGCGACTGGTGCAAACAGTTTGCCTTCTAGCCCTTGCAGGCTGAGTAGTGGCAGAAAGACCGTGATAATGATGACGATGCCGGCACTGACCGGTACGCTGACCTCACGCATGGCAGATAGGATGATGCTGAGCTTGTCTTTGGGCGTCGCATCGGTGGTGGATGCCGCGGGGGCATGGGCCAGGTGATCGACGATGTTTTCGACCACAACCACGGCCGAGTCCACCAGCATGCCAATCGCGATGGCGAGGCCACCCAGCGACATCAGGTTGGCTGACATGCCGTATTGCTGCATGAGCCAGAAGGTGGCCAGCATGGCCATGGGCAGTGAGCACGCCACGGTGAGTGCGGCGCGCAGATTACCCAGAAACAGCACCAGCAGAATCAGCACCAGGATCACGGCTTCGAGCAGGGCTTTGTTGACGGTGTGCACCGCGTGTTCGACCAAGTTGCCCCGGTCATAAAACACGTCGATTTTGGTGCCTTTGGGCAGCGCGGGGGCCATCTCGTCCAGCTTGGCACGCACGCCTTCCACCACCTGTCTGGCATTGGCACCGCGCAGGCCCAGCACCAGTCCCTCGACGGCTTCGCCTTGCCCGTTACGGCTCACGGCGCCGTAACGCGTTAAAGCACCCATACGCACCTCGGCCACATCGCCAATACGGATAGGATTGCCGGTCTGGCCTTTGAGCACCGTGTTGCGCACATCTTCCAGCGTTTTGAAAGCGCCTTCCGCACGCACCAGCAGCGACTCCTCGCCGTCGCGCAGGCGTCCGGCGCCATCGTTGCGGTTGTTGTCACTGATGGCCTGTTGCAGGTCGCTCAGGGCGAGGCCGCGTGCCTGCAATTTGGCGTTGTCTGGCACGATCTCAAAGCTGCGTACCAGGCCGCCCAGCGCGTTGACGTCCGCCACCCCGGGCACTGTCCGTAGGCGCGGGCGGATCACCCAGTCTAGCAATGAGCGCTTTTCTTGCAGGCTGAGCTGATCGGACTCGATGGTAAACATGAACATTTCGCCCAAGGGGGTGGTCATGGGGGCGATGCCGCCCGAAATCTCGGCAGGCAGATTGGGCCAGGCGTTATTCAAACGCTCGGTCACTTGTTGGCGCGCCCAGTAGATGTCGGTGCCATCTTCAAAGTCGAGCGTGATGTCGGTCAGCGCATATTTGGCGACCGCCCGCAAACCGGTTTGCCGTGGAATGCCCAGCATCTCGACTTCTATCGGTGCCGTGATTCTGGCTTCGACTTCTTCCGGCGTCATGCCGGGCGATTTGATGATGATCTTGACCTGCGTCGATGAGACATCCGGGAAGGCATCAATAGGCAGCGTCCGGTATGCGGTCCAGCCGGCAAACAAAATGCCAATGGCAAAGACGCACACCAGCAGGCGCTGTTTGAGTGAGGTTTCTATGAGCCAGTGCAGCATGTCTATTCTCCACCCATGCCCAGCCAGTGCCCTTTGAGGGCCGCCACCCCTTGCACAGCAATCCGTTCATCGCCACGCAGCTCAGCCGCTATGGTGAGTTGCTGGTCTTGCTCAAGCAGCACCTGCACAGGGATGACAGTCACGCCTTTGGCTTGCTGCACAAACACCACGGCTTGTTGGCCTTGTCTGGCCACCGCAGTTCTGGGGACTGCGTAACTGCGCTGTGTGGTCGCTTGCTGTAAGGCGACATCGACGATCTGCCCCACAGAGAGCTGCTCGCTGCCTTCACTCAGCACCGCACGTACCTGCGTGGTTTGTGTGACCTTGTTCAGCTGACGCAATACGCTATCCACTTTGGCCGTGAGCCCCAGCGCCGGCACTTTGACGGCGGCTCCCAAGGATAATTGCTGCGCCTGACGCAATGGCATCTGTATCATCAGCCACAAGGGTTTGGGCTGACTGATCGTGTAGATCGGGGTCGCCATATCCACGCGTGCACCCACCGCTTGCTGCTGTTCCATGATTTGTCCGGCGATGGGGGCGATGATGGCCACGCCATTTTGCAAGGCGCGTTTCTGCGCCAGCTGGCTGATCTGGGCGGTGCTCATGCCCGCCAGCTGCAAGGTTTGCTGGTGCTCGTGCAGTAAGGCCTGGCTGGTCTCATAGGCGCTTTGCGTTTCCTGCATGCGGCGCTGAGAGATGATGCCATCCTGATACAGCTCCTGATCGCGCTTGAGCGCCTGGCTATGCAGCCTGGCCTGCGTCTCGGTTTGCAGATAAGCGCTTTGCAGTGTGACCAGATCGGGGCTGCTGAGCTGGCCGATGACCTGGCCTTGCTTGACGGTGTCACCGACACTGACGTTGAGGCGGGTGATGAGCCCGCCCTGTGGCGCCGTGACGATGCGCGTCTGCGTGGGCGGCAGCATCACCTCGGCAGGATAACTGGCCGACAGCCCGGCCGACTGTGGTTGCAAGTTGCCCCATTGCACCTGCATTTGCTTGAGTTGTGCCGAGGTGAGCGGGAGGGCAGTGGTGGCTGCCAAAGCCGACAAAGGCAGGCAGACTGTAAAAATCAACGATATCAAAATATTCATGGCAGGACTCCAACGGCCTGGTTGTATTTGGCAATGTTCCATTGCACCTGTAACTGCTGACTGCTTAAGCTGCGTTCCGCTTCAAAGGCCAGTAATTGCAGGCGTAACAATTGGTTGAGATCCAGCTCGCCCAGCCGATAGGCTTTGCGGGCCAGGTGGGCGTTTTCGCTGGCGATGGCTTGTTGTTGCTGGATCAGGCCCAGCTCCTGACGGCTCACATGCAGATTGTGTTCGGCCTCGTGCAGTGCGTTTTCCAGCTGTCGGCGCAAGGTTTCCAGCTGGCTACGGGCATCGCCAATATTCTGTTCGGCGTTGGCCATCAGCGGCGCGCGTTGCACCTCGCTTTGCAGCGGAATATTGATCGCAACCCCCATGCTTGAGTTAAAAGCGTAGTCAAAGCCGCCCTGAATGGTGCGTGTACTCAGCGTGAGTTGCGGGTTTTGGCGTTGCTCAATGGCAGTCAGGTCACGTTGACCCTCTGCCAGCTTGAGTCTGGCCTGTGCCGCTTGCCAGTAAGGCGCCTCGCTGAAATCGCTGCGTGCCGACAGTGGTTCTTCGAGTTGCGCCGGCATCTCGTTGAGTCCGGTCAGTTGCTGGTAGCGGAATTGCGCATGCATGAGTTCGGCCCCAGCGGTGACGCTCTGGCGCTCTGCTTGCAGGATTTCTTGGTCTGCCTGCATCACATCCAGCCTGGCGACTTCACCGGCTTTAAAGCGCTTGCGTACGTCATCACCAATGCTGCGCAAGGTGCGCAGGCGTTGATCGGCCAGACTGACATCATTGCGGCGCAGGGCGATTTCCCACACCGCGGTACGCAGCAGGTCGGCCGCCAGTTGCTGCAAACCAGCGCGGTCTTGGGTCAGGCTGTCGTCGGCTAGGCTAGCGACCTGGCTGCGCGCTTGTCGCTGGCCGGGCAGCCAGATCGGGATTTGCATCTGTGCCTGCCACTCGCGCTCATCGCGGTGGCTCATCAGTGCATCGTTTTGATGTGAAAAGCCTACAGACGGGGCTTGCGGAATCCAGCTGCCCGCCAGGGTTCGGCGCGCTTGTACCATTTGTTGGTGCGCAGCCAGCAGGGCCTGTTGCGGGTGGAGGGCGACTACATTTTGCAACACTTGGTGCAAATGCAGGCGCGGGTTGACCAGTACCGTGTCCTGATGATCGGCTTCGGTCTGGGCCAAGCGCTCAGCCTGTGCCAGTGGCGCCTGAGCTAGCAGCGCGTACAGCACACAGACGGTGAGCCTAGAGCGAGTTTCTCGCGAAAAAAAATGAAACATGGGGCCTCCTGAACATAACGTGCACGTTGCGGCAAGCAGCCAGCAGGTGCGGGGGCGTTAGATTCAGGCGCGGGGTGGGGCGCGAGGAGACGGGCTGAGATAAGCGAGGGTGCCGTGCAGCCAGCGACTTTTTTGTCGCGGGCGGCGCGGACGCAGGGCAGGTAGCGGTGCCAGCAACAGAAGCAATGCCGGCAGCAGGGCAATCGCCCATAAGCTGGCGCCTGCATCAATCAGTGCTTGCAGCGAAGACTGCTCGTTGATGCCTGGACTCAGGCCAATGACTTGCCCATGAGACTTGTCCGCATGCATGTGCCAATGAAAGGCGTGCTGAGAGGATGTTGACTCGGCATGCAGGGCTGGAATGTCGACCATATGCATGTGCGGTCCGTCATCGGCCGCGGTGTCGCCAGAGGCATGGGCGTGCATCAGCGGCGCGATGGTTTGCAGTAAGGCAAACCACAGCGTCAACATCCACACCCAATGACGACAAGATTTCATATCCCTAATTTACCAAAGTTTGATGACCGCCACAATCGCAAAAAACCGTAAAAAAGCCCTTCAACTCATTTATCGGATTTGCAATGCGATTTCTTAACCCCGTGCGAATCAGGTAAAATATTCGTTTTACAATCAACCGGATCAGGCGTCATGGTGCTGACCTTTCAACAAATCATTTTAAAGCTGCAAGAATACTGGGATAAACAGGGTTGCACATTACTGCAACCCTACGATATGGAAGTGGGCGCGGGCACCAGCCATACCGCAACTTTTTTGCGTGCATTAGGCCCTGAGCCATGGAAGGCCGCCTATGTGCAGCCCAGCCGTCGTCCTAAAGATGGCCG
This sequence comes from uncultured Methylotenera sp., assembly GCA_964437895.1. GTDB lineage: Bacteria > Pseudomonadota > Gammaproteobacteria > Burkholderiales > Methylophilaceae > Methylophilus. The sequence goes on along the minus strand of CAYTIV010000098.1, from coordinate 803 downwards.
TTATGGCGAAAACCCTAACCGCTTGCAGCATTACTACCAGTTTCAAGTGGTATTAAAACCAGCGCCAGCCAATATTCTAGAGCTCTACCTGGGCTCACTCGAAGCGCTGGGCTTCAACCTGCAAGAAAACGACATCCGCTTTGTTGAAGATGACTGGGAAAACCCAACACTGGGTGCCTGGGGCTTGGGCTGGGAGGTGTGGCTCAACGGCATGGAGGTGACGCAGTTCACGTACTTCCAGCAGGTGGGCGGCATTAACTGTAAACCGATTACGGGTGAGATTACCTATGGTTTGGAGCGCCTGGCCATGTATCTGCAAGGTGTAGAAAATGTCTACGACCTGGAGTACTCCCCAGGCGTGAAATATGGCGACGTGTTCCACCAGAACGAGGTGGAGCAATCGACCTATAACTTTGAGCATTCCGATGCTGATTTCCTGTTTGTGGCCTTTAATGCGCATGAAAAACAGGCCAAGCACCTGATGGAAGTGAAGCTGGCGTTGCCGGCGTATGAGCAAGTGCTGAAAGCGGCCCATACTTTTAACTTGCTGGATGCACGTGGCGCCATTTCTGTGACTGAGCGTGCGGCTTACATTGGCCGTATCCGTAACCTAGCACGTGCGGTAGCGGCCAGTTATCTCGACAGCCGTGCCCGCTTGGGCTTTCCAATGGCCCCTAAAGCCTGGGCGGATGAAGTGATCGCCAAATTGGACAGTGAACAAGCCGAACAAAATAAGAAAGCCGCCGCATGAGTACCCGCAATCTGTTAGTTGAGTTATTTGTAGAAGAACTGCCGCCCAAAGC
>CAYTIV010000097.1:0-7399 GCA_964437895.1 uncultured Methylotenera sp. | reverse complement strand
AAAATGCATTGGCCCCACACATGTCAGAAGAAACTTTTGACTACCACTACAGCAAACACCATCAGGCTTATGTCACCAACCTGAACAACCTGATCAAAGGCACAGAGTTTGAAAATGCCGCACTGGAAGACATCATCAAAAAATCTTCTGCTGGCATCTACAACAACTCCGCGCAGGTCTGGAACCACACCTTCTTCTGGAACTGCCTGACCCCTAATGGCGGCGGCGAGCCAACCGGTGCACTGGCTGCAGCCATCAACGCTAAATGGGGCTCTTATGAAGAGTTCAAAAAAGCGTTTCAAGCGTCTGCCGTAGGCAACTTTGGTTCAGGCTGGACCTGGCTGGTTAAAAAAGCTGACGGTTCTGTAGACATCGTCAACATGGGTGCCGCCGGCACACCATTGACCACCGGCGACACCGCTTTGCTGACTATCGATGTTTGGGAGCACGCTTACTACATCGACCACCGCAATGCACGTCCTAAGTTTGTCGAAACATTCCTGAACCATCTGGTGAACTGGGAATTTGCAGCGAAAAACTTTGCGGCTTAATTGCAGGTAGGCGTTGTCATTTAACGCTGAAAAAGCCCCGAACATTTGGGGCTTTTTTTATGGCGCACGCGTCGCCACGCTCAGTCAGCTGACGCCGGTGGCACCATCGATGTCCCGGTATCCGCGCCTTCTGAGCCATACCAACCCGCACTAACCGCAGCACTCATCTCATCCACAAACAATCGCGTTTTGGTCGGCAGCCATTGCCCCGGTGGCATGATGGCGTAAATGCCGCCCTCAAGATCGCCCTGCCATCCGGGCAGCACTTGTTGCAAATGACCACTGCGCATCGCCGGACCAGCCAACCAGTCTGCGGCCAGCGCAATCCCTAGACCATCGATGGCCGCCTGTAGCATGGCCTCGGAGTTATCTGTGACGTATGGCCCCTCGGGACGCAAGGTTTTGCGTTGACCGGCCCGTATCAGTTTCCAGTCCGGCCAAAAGCTGTAATGGGTAAACCCTAGGCAGGCAAAGCGCTCCAGATCTTCCGGCGTCTCTGGCGTGCCATGCAAGCGAATAAAATCTGGGGCGGCCACCAGCACATACTTGAACGAGGCCAACTTTCTGGCCTTAAGCGTACTGCTACGCAGCGTGCCCACCCTAATCGCCACATCAAAGTGTTCGGCGACAAGATCGACGATGCGATCACTAAAGCGAGCATCAATCTTAATTTTCGGATGCTTGACCATGAACTGGGACAACAAGGGGGCCATCCACAGCCGGCCAAAAGTGGATGGCAGAGAGATACGCAACAGGCCCTGCGGACTGGATGCCAGCTGACCGGCCTCAGTATTGGCATTTTCAAACTCATCCATCAACGCCCGCACCCTGCCGTAATAAATCGCGCCAACTTCGGTCAGGCTAACCTTGCGTGTCGTACGCGACAACAATTTGACGCCCAGTTTGTTTTCAAGCTGACTGACACGTCGCGACAAGATGGTGGGATCCCGACCCAAGACGTTGGCCGCCGTGGCGAAGCCATGAGACTCCACCACGGCAATAAAAGCCGCCAACTCATCAAAAGAAACTTTCTCCATCAATTCATGCATATTTTGCATCATTTAATTGCAACCAAGCGTGATTATGTTTTTTAGAAGCAGCTATACAATTCTGCATCTTTCACCCACGGAGTTCAAGCATGAAAACTTTTTTGAGTATAGGCACCGGTCCCGGAATCGGCTTTGAAACAGCGGCTCGTTTTGCCAGAGCCGGCTATCGCATCATTCTGAGCGCCCGTCATGCGGAAAAGTTGGACGGTCTGGCGCAACGACTGGCCGAGTTCAATACGCCGGTCGAAGTCAGAACCGTGGATGCAGGCCAGCCCGACCATGTGGCGGCCCTAGTAGCCTCCGTGGCGGCAGCGTTTGGTGGGATTGATGTACTGCACTACAACGCCGCCAATTTGCGGCAGGCGACCATCGCGCAGCAACCTGCCGCAAGCTTTAATAGCGACTTGGCGGTGAATATTGGGGGCGCGCTGGCAGCCATTCAGGCCGCACTGCCGGCGATGCAATCACGTCAAACAGGGTCCATTTTATTGACCGGGGGTGGGTTTGCCATGTACCCCAGTCCGGACTATTTATCCCTGAGCATAGGCAAGGCGGGCATTCGAGCGTTGTCTCTGGGCCTGTTTGAAACTGCCAAAGCGCACCATGTTCATATTGCCACCGTCACAGTATGTGCCTTTGTCTCCGCTGGCAGCACACAGACGGCCGAAATCGCCGAGCAGTTCTGGCAATTGCATGCGCAACCTGAAGCAGCCTGGGTGGCAGAAGTCCTTTACCCAGCACAGTAAGAGATCACACAGGCGTGCGGCTCATCGCAAAACGGTGGGCCGATGCCAGCGTGGCGTGACTTTAAAGCGGCTGTAAAATGGCACGCGGCTGTTGCGGGAGGCCAGACTGGGCGACCCAGTCTTCAAACACCTCTTGTGCCAGCGGTCGCGTGAAATAGTAGCCCTGGAAAATCTCGCAACCCAGATCCTTCAGCACGTTCAACTGCGCTTCGGTTTCCACGCCTTCGGCCAAAATCTCCAGCTGCAGGCTCTGCGCCAGCGAAATAATCGCATTGACGATACTTTCGTGGTCATGTCCATTGAGCATGTCGCGTACGAATGATTGATCGATCTTGAGCTGATCAAAAGGCAGGCGTTTCAAGTAAGACAATGAAGAGTAGCCGGTGCCGAAATCATCCAGTGAGAAACAGACGCCCATCTTTTTGAGCGCAGACATTTTGGCGATGATGTCTTCAACGTTATCCACCAGCATGCTTTCGGTCAGCTCCAGCTTGAGGTTGGCCGGATTGATCCCCGTCTCGGTGAGCATATGCTGCACCTCGGTCACAAAGTCCGGCTGCAGATACTGCTTGGGACTGACATTGACGGACAGTACCAGGTGCGACATATGTGGATCTTGTGCCCAGCGCTGTAACATACGGCAAGCCTCTTGTAGCACCCAGCGGCCCAGCGCCACAATCTGCCCGGTACTCTCGGCCAGCGCGATAAATCTGCCTGGCATGATCAGGCCCTGTTGCGGATGCTGCCAGCGCACCAACGCTTCGGCGCCTACAATCTGGTGCTGATGATTGTATTGCGGCTGATAATGCAGCAGAAACTGCTCAGCCTCAATCGCCACGTGCAGGTCGGCCTCAATGGCCACTCGCTGACGCAACTCGGTCTCCATGGCGGTATCAAAGAAACGATAGCCATTGCGACCGGCTTCTTTGGCTTTGTACATGGCCATATCTGCGCGGCGTAGCAACTCATCGGTCTGGCTCATGTGCGCCGGATCAAACTGCACCACCCCGATACTGGGTGTGGTGTAATGTTGATAGTGTTTAAGGCGAAACGGCTTTTTAAACGCCGCCAGGATTTTTTCGCACACCCGTCTGGCCTGCTTTTCTGCCATGTCTGCCTCGCTGTGCAGACTATCGAGTACCACCACGAATTCGTCGCCCCCCAGCCGGCTGACAGTGTCGAAGCGGCGCACCGATTGCCGAATGCGCTTGGCCACCTCGACCAGCAAGGCATCACCGGCGTCATGCCCCAGCGTATCATTCAGAGTTTTAAAGTTATCGATATCAATAAACAGTAATGCGCCGCCGGCTTTTTTGCGCATGGCCTTGCGCAAATGCGCCGCCAGTTTATCTTGGAGTAGCAAGCGGTTTGGCAAACCGGTCATGGTGTCGTAATAGGCCAACTGCCTGATTTGCGCATCCGCCTGCTTGCGTTCGGTAATATCCCTGAGCACTGCCACCCAGTGCGTCACCCGCCCGCCTTTGTCATGCAGCGGCAAGGCATCCATCTCCAGCGACAGTCCGGCACCCTGCTGATTGACCGTCACCACCTCTGCCTTGATGGGCTTATGAGACTGAAACGCCGATTTGATACGCTCCAGCTCGCGGCCGGGCGTCGCCTCCTTGAACAGAGTGAATGGGGATAAGCCTAGCAATTCGTTGGCGGGCAATCCGGTAATCCGGGTAAACGCTTCATTCAAGAAAACGATTTTTTGCTGCAAGGGCGCATCTAGTGGCGCCTCGGTAATCATCACCATATCGTTGAGGCGGGAGACGCCATTGCGCAGCAAATGCAATTGCTCATCCGCCTGCTCGCGCTCAATGGCCAAACCCAGAATCTGCGCATAACTGTCGACAAAATTGAGCTCGGCCTCAGCAGGCGCATAGCGGTGCGGACGGTACATGGCGAGCACGCCAAGCACCCGGCTACTGCGGGACAATATCGGCTGGCTCCAGCACGCATGTAAACCATGGGCTACCGCTTGCTCCCTACACCGCTGCCAGAGTGGGTGCTCACCTATGTCTTCTGCGATGACCCGCCCTTGCGTGAGCGCAGTGATCCCGCAATGATCAATGGTGATACCATCCATGGCCTGCGCGTAGGCGGCTGGCAAACGGCCAGAGGCGGTGTGCCTGAGATGCAAGCCCTCCTGATCCAGCAAGAAAATGGCACAACAGGCATCTGCAAACGGCTGCTCAATCAGCTGTACTGCGGCCTGCAAAATGTCGTGCAAGGGCAAGTCTGCCAGCATCATGGCTTGTATTCTGTCCTGACCCTGCTTGATCGCCTCTAGTTGCTTGTGGGCCGTAATATCCTGCAAGGAACCTTGCAGTTTGATGATCTTGCCTTGTTGATCGCGCACGGCTTGTCCCATGGCCCGCACCCAAAAGCGGCGACCACTGGCGGTCATTTTTTCCATCTCTAGATCGTAGGCAATGCCTTCATCTGCACATAGACGCACTGCCTCACACATCTGCGCCTGATACTCGGGCACAAACATACGCAAGCCCTCTTCCACCGTGGGGGAGTAGCCCGGTGGCATCTCATGTAGCATCGCCACTTCGTCCGACCAATGAATCTGGTTGGTTTTAAGATCAATCACCCAGCCGCCAATCTTGGCCACATTGCCGGCAATCTTGAGCAGGTATTCTGTCTGGGTCCGGCGATCCACCTCATCCTGCAAGGCTCGGGTTCTATGAATCACTTGCCTGCGCATTTGAATGTTCCACAGGAAAGTGAGCCCTAACACCAAGAGCAAAACAGGCATCGCGCGGATCAGCCACTGCAAATAAGGGTGCTTGAGCAACTCATCGCGCTGATAAACAAACCCCTTGATTTCATAGTGCGCGGGAATCAGCCCCAGCTCGGCAAAGGTCGCGGCAATGGTCTCCCAACGGTCTGCATTCATATGCCCCCAAGGCACCACCTCGGACAGCACATAGGGCACCATCAGGCTGGCCTCCTGCAGCAAGGTTTGCTCGGTCAGGCCACGCTGAGCGACCCCAGGCATGTGCGCAATACGCGCGGCCAAGCTTTCTTTGTGATTGAATGCATACGCCCAGCCTTTTTTGGTCGCACGCAAAAAGGCCTCGGCACGCTCGGGATGATCCGCCAGCTCGTGCTCGGTCGTGAATAAAATATCACCATAAAAATCTACGCCATAGCTTTGATTACTGATGATGGCTGGCGCATACCCCATTTGCTGCAATTGCACGGGTTCATCCATGGCATACGCGGACACGGCATCCACTTTACCCTCGATCAGATCTTGCAAACGCCAGCTATGTGGCAACAGCGTCATCTGGTGAATATCCAGATGCTGTTTGAGCAGCATGGCTTTAAACTGCAAGCCGCCTTGATCACCTGACATCATGATGCGCTTGCCGATCAGATCTTTAGGCTGGTAAATGCCGCTTTCGTTGAGGCTGAGCAACACATAGGGAGAGTGCTGAAAGACCGCGGCCAGTGCCACAACGGGCTGACCGCTGACACGCGACACCAGCAGATCAGAGTCACCGATACCATAATCGGCCTGACCAGACAGCACCTGCTTGAGAGGCGGCCGACTCAGGTCGCCCTCGATAATCTGTACATCCAGCCCTTCATCGCGGTAATAGCCCTGTTGCAAGGCCGCATAATAGCCCGCGAACTGGAACTGGTGATGCCATTTGAGTTGCAGACGGATCGCCTCACCGGCCGTGGCGCCTGAGAGTGGAAGCAGGCACATCAGTGCCAGTAACCCTCTGCATACTCCCCACATCAATGCGCGCGCCATGAATATCCGAACCGTCTCAAAATGAATGCCAAATGGGCAGGTCATACCCTGCCACCCCAACCGTGTTTATACCCGATGGCCACACCGGCGCATCGCAGGAACAAACACTCAATTACAGCGGTATTCACTTGAATTACATCACCGAGGCCAGCACCAGAACAAAACTCTGCTGCCAGCGCAAGCCAGGCCTAAGATCAAGGCCGGGTGGCAACGGCACGGACTGGTGTAAAATGCCCGCACCCCGGGCGAAACCCTTGCGCCCCCTTTTGCTTTGGAGACCCTGATTGAAACTGGCCACCTGGAATGTCAACTCGCTGACTGTACGCTTACCCCATGTGCTGGACTGGCTGACCACCCATCAGCCAGATGTACTTTGCCTGCAGGAAACCAAGCAGGAGGATAGCAAGTTTCCATATGCGGCCCTGCAAGAAGCCGGGTTTAACGCGGTACACAACGGGCAAAAAACCTATAACGGTGTGGCCATCATCAGCCCACACCCCCTGCATGAGGTGCAGTTGGACATCCCGGACTTTGAGGACGCGCAAAAACGCATTATTGCCGCGACAATACAAGGGGTGCGCGTGATTTGCGCCTATGTCGTCAATGGTCAGGCAGTTGGCTCAGACAAATATCAGTACAAGCTGAACTGGTTAGCCGCGCTGGAGCGCTGGCTCGCACAGGAGCTCAAGCAGCACGAAAAGCTGGCGGTATTAGGGGATTACAATATTGCACCGGATGACCGGGATTGCCATGATCCGGCCGCATGGGAAGGCCAGGTGCTGGTGAGCGCCCCGGAGCGCGAGGCATTCCAGCGATTGCTGTCACTAGGCCTGCACGACAGCTTTCGACTATTCAATGACGAGGGCGGACAGTTTAGCTGGTGGGACTACCGCATGGCCGGCTTCCGCCGCAATCTGGGGATGCGCATCGACCATATTCTGGTCAGTGAGGCACTGAAGGCGTCTTGCTTGCAGTGCGAGATAGACAAAGCGCCGCGCAAATTGGAACGTCCGAGCGACCATACCCCGGTCGTTCTGACCCTGAAAAACGTGTAACTACAACGTCGGCATCACAAATTTGATGCCTTGCAACACTTCGAGAATACGGGCCTTGAGGCGTTTGTTCATCTCCGCCTCCATCTCTTCCAGCTGGGTCTTCACAATCGCAGTCACCTTGTCTTGCAAAACAGGGGCTGAGGTCGCAATCTCCGCCTGAATATTTTGTCTGAACTCAGCCATTTGCAGGGCATTGAGCTCGGCAAATGCCTGTTGTAAAGAC
>CAYTIV010000096.1:0-7455 GCA_964437895.1 uncultured Methylotenera sp. | reverse complement strand
CCTTTATGGGTGCGCATACCCGCTTTGCCGATTACGCCAATGCGGCCTATATGCCAGACGAATACTAATCCGCGCCACGCTCTACAGCGTGGCTTTCTGCTTCAACTGTAAACCTGAGTGTTATGCGACCGATTGTTGCCCATATTTCATTGACTGCCTTGGCCCATAATCTGGCACAGGTGCGCCGCTACGCCCCGCAGGCCAAGATTATGTCGGTGGTGAAGGCCAATGGCTATGGACATGGCCTGCTCACAGTCGCGCAAGGATTGCGTGAGACGGATGCGTTTGCCATCCTCAATCCTGCTGAAGCTATCGCCTTGCGTGAGGCGGGCTACGCACACCCCATCTTGTTACTGGAGGGCGTGTTTGCTGCGGCACAATTGGCCGACGTTGATCGCTATCAGCTGGATCTGGTGGTGCATCACGCCGCGCAGGTGCAATGGCTGCTGGCTGCCACGTTTCACCAGCCTGTGCGCGTCTTCGTCAAGCTGGACAGTGGCATGCACCGGCTGGGCTTTCAACCGGCTGACTATGCTTTGGCGGTAGCGCAACTGGCCGCGTGTCCGCATGTGCGCGAAGTCGTGTTGATGACCCACTTTGCCAATGCCGACGAGGATGACGGTATCACACAACCCATGCAGACGGTGGCTGCGGCGATGCAAGGCTTACCTTATGCGCGCTCGCTGGCCAACTCTGCGGCGGTAGTACAACAGCCGCTGACGCATGCTGACTGGGTGCGCCCAGGCATCATGCTCTACGGTGCCACGCCGATTGCCACGCGATCAGCCGCCAGTCTGGGGTTGCAGCCAGTGATGACGCTACAGTCTGCCCTGATCAGTGTGCAGACCATAGGCGCAGGCGAAAGTGTAGGCTATGGCAGCCAGTTTACGGCCACGCGTCCAACCCGGGTGGGGATTGTCGCCTGCGGCTATGCGGATGGTTATCCGCGCCATGCGCCCACAGGGACGCCGGTGGCCGTCAATGGCATACTGACCCGCACCTTGGGTCGCGTCTCTATGGACATGCTGGCCGTGGATGTGACGGACATCGCAGCGGCCGATGTTGGCAGCCCGGTAGAGTTGTGGGGACGCTTAGTGCCCGTGGACGCGGTGGCCGCTGCGGCAGGCACCATCGGTTACGAATTATTGTGTGCCGTCACGGCAAGGGTCCCTTTTAATCACCATGGCTAAAGTCAAAACACAGTACACCTGTACCGAATGTGGTGCGGCAGAGCCCAAGTGGCAAGGGCAATGTCCGAGTTGTCAGTCTTGGAATACTCTGGTGGAAACAGTCCCCGAGGTAGCGACACAAAGCCGTTTTGCCAGCTTGGCGCCAACGGCACAATTGCAAAAGCTGGGCGAGGTTGAGGCGCAGGATGTCTCCCGACAGCCAACCGGCATCGCCGAGTTTGATCGGGTGCTGGGCGGCGGTCTGGTCGCGGGTGGTGTCGTGTTGATCGGGGGCGATCCCGGTATCGGTAAGTCGACACTGCTGCTGCAAACTGTATGCCGTGTCTCACAATCGCTCAAAGCCTTTTATATCAGTGGCGAAGAGTCGGCACAACAGATTGCCATGCGCGCGCAACGCCTGGGGCTGGATGCCAGCCGGGTCGACGTATTGGCTGAAATTAATCTTGAAAAAATCAGTCAGGTGTTACAACAGCATCAGCCAGATGTCGTTGTCATCGACTCGATTCAAACGGTGTATTCCGAAGCCTTGCAATCGGCGCCTGGTTCGGTGGCGCAGGTACGTGAATGCAGTGCCCAGCTCACACGCATTGCCAAGCAGCTGGGCATCAGCATGATATTGGTGGGCCATGTGACCAAGGAAGGCTCCCTGGCCGGACCACGGGTGCTGGAGCATATCGTGGATAGCGTGCTGTATTTCGAGGGCGATCAAAACTCGAGTTTCCGTTTGATCCGCGCGTTTAAAAACCGTTTTGGTGCCGTGAATGAGCTGGGCGTATTTGCCATGACCGAGAAAGGGCTGCGTGAAGTCAGCAATCCTTCCGCGTTGTTTTTGTCGCATCATGAGTCGCCCGTCCCAGGGTCATGTATCACGGTAACGCAAGAGGGCACGCGCCCCTTGCTGGTTGAGATTCAGGCACTGGTGGATACTGCGCATGCCCCTAACCCGAAACGGCTGTGTGTCGGCTTAGAACAAAACCGGCTCGCCATGTTGCTGGCCGTATTGCACAGACATGCCGGCGTGGCCTGTTACGATCAGGATGTCTTTATTAATGCCGTGGGTGGGGTCAAAATCAGTGAGCCTGCGGTCGATCTGGCCGTGTTACTGGCGATCGTATCTTCGCTCAAAAACAAACCGCTGCCGCATAAACTGATTGTGTTTGGCGAGGTGGGGCTGGCCGGTGAGGTCAGGCCGATTCAACGCGGTCAGGAGCGGTTGAAAGAGGCCGCCAAGCTTGGGTTTACGCATGCCATTATTCCTAAAGCCAATGCGCCTAAAGGTGGGGTCGCCGGCTTGCAGATTGAGGCGGTTGATCGTTTGGAGCAGGCGATTGATGTGTTGCGTGGATAAAAAAAGGCAACGACTGCTGGGAGTGCAATCGTTGCCTGAGAGTGAGGCTGCCAGAAGAGGGCGGGCAGCCACAGGGAAACGGTTTGGCCGGGCTTAAAAGAACTCGTTGAGTGAGGGCGGCGCTGTTTTTTTGAGATTGTTTTCAGCGCTTTTTTGCCGCGCAGTCGCTTTATCCGCCAGCGTTGAGCGGTCCTGACAAGCCAGTAATTCTTGCTCGGTGTCAGCCAGTCTGATGCACTCTGCCTGTTTCGATAACTGCCTGATCAGGCGCTGTTTGTTATCCATCAAGTCGTCATAACGCTGCGTCTCTGGCATGTCAGAGGCAAACAGTGACAGGTTCACCAATAATCCTGTGGTCATCACGGTGGCATATTTCATGGTCTCGCCCGAGGAGTGATTTACGATAAGGGCAGTATAAAGACCAGCGGCATGGCCTCAAAGGGAATAACCTGCGCGTTTTGTAACGGATTGTATGAGTGTCGATACATCGGCGCCCCAAGGGCGCGCGTGTCGTTGCTTTTGGTGTGATTGAGCGGTCGTTTAGCCCGCTTGGTGCAAAGCCTGCGCCGCCTGGAAGCCACTTTCAATGGCGCCTTCTATGGTGGCCGGGTAACGTCCGGCAATATAGTCACCGGCCAGCACGAGCTGCGGGTAGGGGGTCAGTGTGGTGGGACGTTGCAGCTGCGTATTGCAACTGAAGGTCGCCCGTTTCTCGGTAATGACCTGAGACCATGCTGGTTGAGATGGCAATTGCATGTGATACGCGCTCAAGGCCAGATTGAGTTCTGCGATGCACTGTGTCAGTAGTGCAGCTTTGTCCGTCAATGGCGGGTGCGCACTGATGACTACCGCCAGTAGCCCCGGCTGGTCACAGCATTGCCCGCGGTCAAATACCCATTGTGCCTGGCCATGACACAAGCCCATGATGGCGTGCGGGAGGCGGGTCTCAGGGCTAAATTGCAGGTAAAGCGTGGTGATGGGCTGGTAGTCAAAGCTGGGGGGCGCGACGGGCAGCCCTTGCAGGGTTTTCAGCTGATGCGGCCCCACTGCCACAAGCACGGCTTCAACGGCGTGGGTTTGCGCGGTGGTGACCACGTTAAAGCCCTGCGCGGTGGGCACAATCGACGTCACCGATGTACGCGTAACCAGTTGACCGCCCAAGGCCTGAATGCGCGCCTGTAATGGCTGTATCAGCGTCTGGCCGAGATCACCTTTAAATACCAAAAAATCGCTGTCTGAGCGCTTGCGCTGAAAACTGTCTTGCAACACATTGAGAAACACCTGCGCGCTGGCGAGACGAATCGGGGTGTTGAGCGCGGCCAAGCACAAGGGCTCCCACAAGGTGCGAATCGCCAACGGTGTTTGCTGCCCCTGCTGCAGTAAGGCCTCTACACTGGTAGTTTCAGGGCATAAAAATGCTTGCTGCTTCAAGTGGTACATCCAGCGGATGGCCTGCCACTTGCTCCGCCCATCTAAGCCGCGCGCTGTGAGCAAACCCCACAGCAGATGGAGCGGGGCGGGTAAACAGCGCGGCGCGACCAATGACATGCGTTGTGCACCATCATGCATGTGTAAGGCAAGCGGTGTTCGCTTGAACACTTGTGTGGCATCCACCCCTGCGGCTTGCAATAAGGCGAGCGTATGGCGATAAGCCCCTAGGCATAAGTGCTGGCCGTTATCGAGCATCGTCGTAGTATGTGTGACGCTTCGCGCACGGCCACCCGCCTGGGGGGCTGCCTCAAACAGGCTGACTAGATAGCCGCGTTGCAGCAACCAGAGCGCCGCTGCCAGTCCGGACAGGCCCGCACCGACAATCGCCACCCGGCGCGCGGGCCGGTGTGTAGGCATCATGACTGGCGACCACGCCACCATGCGCCGAGCGCCAGTGTGAGTTTTCTAAAGGGGGGCAGCGCTATTTTATGCGTCAGCACCAACTGCGGCTCCTGGCGAATCTCGTTTAAGAGCGCGCGGTAAATGGCCGCCATCATCAACCCTGGGCGCTGAGCTTTGCGATCTTCAGTCGCCAGTTGCGACAGGGCCTTGTCGTAATAGTGTTCTGCACGGTCAATCTGCTGCATCAATAACGCTTGTAGCTGGGGGGATCGTTGGCTGCGCAATATCTGATCTTCGGTGACGCCTGCGGCCTCCAGTTCATCCAGCGGCAGATAAATGCGACCACGTCTGGCGTCTTCACCGACATCACGAATGATGTTGGTGAGTTGAAACGCCATGCCGAGGTCGTGCGCGTAGCCTTGCGTTTGCGGGTTGTGATAGCCAAAAATTTGGGCAGACAATAAGCCAACCACGCTGGCGACACGATAGCAATACAATTGCAATTGCTCAAAATCGGCATAGCGGTTGTACTGGGTATCCATCTGCATGCCATCGATAATTTCTATGAAGTGCGATTCCTGCAAGCCGAATTGAGTAATCACGGGGCGCAGGGCTTGCGTGACTGGATGCTGTGGCGTTTCGTGAAACAGCCGCTGGATCTCCTGTTTCCACCAGGCAAGTTTGGTTTGTGCAATCTGGTAATCTGTGCATTCATCCACCACATCATCCACTTCGCGACAAAACGCATAGAGTGCCGTCATCGCATCGCGTTTGTCTGAGGACAGAACCCTGAAACTCAGGGTAAAGCTAGAACCGCTTTCACGGGTTTTCTGTTGGCAATATTGTTGCGGGGTCATTGTTTAAACAGGGCTTTCAGCAAAATAATCGGCCAGTCATAGGCCTGCAGGGTGGGGCGGTGATGGTAGATATCCCCCCGGCAATGTTTGAGTTTGTGCGCGATTCGCTCGCCACCGGCAATCATCATGCGCAGTTCAAACCCTATCCGGCCTGACAGTGCCCGGCCCAGAGGTTTGCCCGCCAGCAGCATGCGCTCTGCGCGCAGCACGTTGTGCATGAAAAAGGACTGCCAGGCGTCATCCAGGCGCTGTTGTTGCAGATCAGCCGCGCTGATGCCCGCTGCCAGCATCTCATCCTGGCACAGGTAAATGCGTCCTTGCTCACCATGCTTCTGCAGATCGAGCGCGATATCCTGATAAAAGTTGATCAATTGCAGCGCCGTACAAATCTGATCAGACCACAGGCGGTGCTGCGGGCTATCCGCGCCATACAGTTGCAACATCAGACGGCCGACCGGATTGGCTGAGCGTCTGCAGTAATCCAGCACCTCGTCAAAACTGGCGTAGCGTGTTTTGACGACGTCCTGCTTGAATGCCGCTAGCAGATCGAGCAGCAGCTGAACATCCAGCTGATGGGCTCTAATCACTTGCAATAACAACAGAAACAGGGGCTGTGAAGGCTGAATGTAGGCTTGAATCAGTAGCAGCTCATCTTCATAGGCCTGCAAGGCCTGTAGCCGTTCGGTTTCGCTGGCGTCGCCTTCATCAGCCAGATCATCGGCCTCGCGGGCAAACTGGTAGATCACCGACACGGCATGGCGTAAATGCGCGGGCAACAGCACAGAGGCCACCGGAAAGTTTTCATAATGGGTGTGGGCCAGGCTCAGGTCAGGTTGCGACGGAATGGGCTTGGAAATGGCTTGCATGGCTTAAGTATGCCATAAATCCGTGATACGCTTATGCCTTGCAGTGGCAGACCATCACAAATAGCAGACAAGGTTAGGAACACAGGATGTTAGGCATTATTGGGGGAACCGGGCTGACAGCCCTGGATAATTTAAATATTTCACGGCGCCTGATTGTGCGTACTCCTTATGGAGAACCCTCGCAGCCGCTGGTCTTTGGCGAAATTAACGGCAAGGAAGTCGTGTTTTTGGCCCGCCACGGCGGCGGACATACAATTCCGCCGCATGCCGTCAATTACCGCGCCAATATCTGGGCCTTACACTCGGTAGGTGTCTGTGATCTGTTGGCCGTGGCCACCGTAGGTGGTATTACCCGCAACCTGGTGCCAGGCGACATCGTATTGCCCAACCAGATTCTGGACTACACCTATGGCCGCAGCAATACCTACCATGACGGCGTGGAGTTACCCGTACGTCATATCGATTTCACCCTGCCTTATACGCAAGCCATGCGTGCGCGTTGCCTGAAAGCAGCCGCCGATGTTGGTCACACGCTAGTGGATGGTGGCGTTTATGCCTGCGTACAGGGGCCGCGACTAGAGACTGCTGCCGAGATTGACCGCTATGAGCGCGATGGCGCGACCATCGTCGGCATGACCGGCATGCCAGAGGCCGTGCTGGCGCGTGAGTTGGGGGTTTCTTATGCGGCCATCTGTCCCGTCGCCAATTTTGCAGCCGGACGTGGCGACAGTGCGCAAGCCATCCAGTTTGAGCAGGTCATGCCCTTGTTACAGCAAACTATGGACAAAGTGCGTGCTGTGATCTCGCAATACCTGTCAGACAACGACTGCTCGGTCAACTAAGATGGCTGTGCAACCCGTGCTGAGGATGGGGGATCCGCTGCTCTATCGCGTGGCTGACAAAGTCACGCAGTTTGGCACGCCCGAGTTACAGGCACTGATCACGGATATGCATGACACCATGACCGCCATGAATGGCGCCGGGATTGCCGCACCGCAAATCGGCGTCAGCCTGCAGGTGGTCATGTTTGGCGTGGGGGCGAACCCGCGTTATCCCGATGCAGAAGCCGTGCCATTCACTATTTTGATTAATCCCGAACTGACACCCGTCGATACTACCGAGGAAGAAGGGTGGGAAGGGTGCCTTTCGGTGCCTGGTATGCGTGGCCTGGTCCCTCGCTTCCAACATCTGCATTATCGAGGGTTCGACCCGCAATGCGAGCTGATATCGCGCACGGTGAGTGGCTTTCACGCCAGAGTGGTTCAGCATGAATGTGACCATCTTTTTGGCATGCTTTACCCGATGCGCATACGTGATATGACAAAATTTGGCTTTAATGATGTACTTTTTCCTGGAATAAC